>NZ_DALZDK010000041.1:0-19661 GCF_031978665.1 Niallia sp.
TGTTTACTTGTCACTAAAGTAAGTGGATAAAGTCTTGTTCCACTTCCGCCAGCTAAAATTATACCCTTCATATTTATTCACCTTTCATTTCACTAAATTTATTTTTATTAAGCAATAACTTCTTTAAAATCACCCTATTTTCGTACACAAATAGGAATGAAATTAATATGACTAATACATTTGTTGTATTATAAAATACAGTTAATTGTATTAAATTTAGTACAATCAATTGCATTATTTTTTTATAATTATATTTAATTATAAAATAAATTCTTGTTTGATAAACTCTATAAACAAACATAACAAAGAATGATACTAGCGTGGCAATTGATGCACCCATTAACCCCAAAATAGGGATTAAAGCAATATTCAAAGCTATATTAATCAACCCCGCTAAAATTGAGCTTGATAGAGCACCCATTGTTTTTTTACTACTTTGAAAAGCAGTTCCATAAAAAGATGACAAAGCTGAAAAAACAACAGAATATAATAATATAGGTATTAAATATAATGCTTCATAGTATTCTGAGCTTAAAAAAAGGAAAATAAGTGGGAATAATGGTATCAGTATTAAAGTGATATTTAACAAAATACTTAAATAATTATCGAATACGGTTGAATAGTATTCATTTCTATCTTTATTTTTATAAGTTACAATAGCTGATTCTTGCCACGCTAAATTAAAAACTCCAACCGCAAAAAATAAAATATTGGAAAACCGATATGCAATTGCATAAACACCATTAAAGGAATCCCCCATTAAATAACTTATCAATAGTCTATCTGACATATTTATTAACCACCACGATAAATAATTGGGAATTAACGGCAAAGAGTATAGTATCAATTTTTTTAAAATATTATAATCTATCAACCTAGCTTCAAAATATTTCAATACATTATTAGCAATAATTAAATAAACAATACCAACTACATAAGCAAATATTGATGATATTAGTAAACCTATGTACCCAGTTTTAAACACAACTAAAAGCAACACATTAAAAATTGCGATACCTATAGAATATAAAATTCCGGAAATAGCGTAGTATTTAGATTTATCAATACCTCTTGCGACATTTTGTAAATATATAAATAAAATATTTACAATTGTTAACAAAGTCCATAAACTGATTTCTAAACCTATCTTATTATCATTTATGAAGATACAAAAAATACTAATAGTAATTATTAAAAGTGTTAAATTTATTAGTAAGCCAGACAAGGAAGTTGTAATTATTTTTCTAATATTATCTGAATCATCTTCATCTATTAAAAAACGTAGAGCTGATTCTGATAATAAAAAAGAAATTAACGGAACAGCTAACGCAACTATCGAATTATACATATCAAACTTTCCAAATTCTGCTGTTGACAAATAGAATGTATATAAGGGTAACATTACAAAAGCTATAATCTTAGATAAAAAATTTCCAATTGAATATATTACTGTATTAAACAAAAGCTTATTATGCATAATGTTAATGTCTCCTTAGATGATGCCAATTCTTAAATCTTAAAATTATGTTCTTTTATTTATTTCCATGTTGATTGTAAATAAATTCATCCATATATTTAAAATTCAATATTGAATCTTGGTATTTATCATTCATATTTATAAATTTGCTATCCCGTGAGTTTATAATTCTTTCAAAATTGGAAGGTTGAATATTCAAATCATGAATATTTATAAACCCATCAGACTTAATTGATTCGTAAAAATAATCAATTTTTGGACTATAAGATAATGTTAATGTTGGTACTCCGAATATTTCAGAAGCTATACTACCATGTAATCTACCAGAAAGATGAAATTTAGAATTAAAAATTAATTTATTTATATTGTCTATCGTTGACTTCTTATCGTATGTTATCTTTGTTCCGAATTTACTAAATTTTGAATATAATAACTCACAACTAGAGTGATCATATTTTGTATCTAACGCAACTAGTATTACTTCTTGAAATTCATATTTATTTACTATTTCATTAATACAAAATACAACTCTATCCATAAGTTTTTCTTCTTCATTACAATCCATATAACCATTTAAGTTTCTCCAAGAAACTACTATATACTTATTATTAAGATTTTCATTAAAACTACCATCCAAAATATTATTAAAATAAGCATATGCTAAATCCTCTGCAACAAAAAAATCTGTATTATTAGATAACCGTTTAGCATTCTTATATGAATCTTCATCTCTAAATACAATAAATTCACTATTGCTTAATAAAAATTGGGTTTTCCAAATCCTATTCCTCTTAGTCAGATTCCCAATACCAACTCCTACGTAAGCAATTTTGCCCCCAAATAATTTTATTAATGAAAAAGATTTGAAATTCCCATCTCCATCTTCATCAGTAAAAATAGTTCCCCCTCCCCAAATATTGATATCTGATTTGGAGTATTCTTTAACTTTTTTTATCTTTTCATATTGTGAATATTTATAAAAAGGTTCTATTTTAATATCATTACCTAGATGACTATAATTTTTTTGTAAATTATTATCAAACATATCTATTAATGTAATCCTAGAATTTCGTTTTTTAAAATAATCAATAAGAATTTCCATCATAATATTATCGCCATAATTAGAGCCATAATATCCCCATAATACAATATTCATAATTCTACACCTTTCTTAATCTGTATCCTAATTAAATCATTTAAAGTTATTAGATAATATTTGATTTAAGTTTTCTGCCCACTTTTCTAATGAATAAAACTTTTCTACAAAACTACGTCCGTTCACACCTAGCTTCATTCTTAGTTCTGGATTTTGAATTAAAGTTGTTATTTTTTCTACCCATTCATCTTTCTCGTATGCTAAAAATCCATTATAGTCATTAATAACAATTTCATTATTTACCCCTATAGGAGATGCAATAACAGGTATTCCTACTGCCATATACTGTAGTAATTTTAGTCCACATTTCCCTTTGGACCAATTAGAATCATTCAATGGCATTATACCTATATCACATTGTCTTAACATTTCATATTCAGTATCTAAACTCCATTTTTCAACTTCTACATCGAAATCAGGAAAACTATTTTTAATTTCCTCTTTAGCTCCTATAAATTTCAATTTAATTTTCACATCCAAATTAAATTTATTTATTTCACTAAAAATGGTAGTTAGTTGATTTAAATAACTAGAATTACCTGGATTACCAACCCAGCCAATAGTTACATAATTGGGCGATTTTTTATTTATAATACTATACTCTCTGGGTATTATATGATTGGTATCAACGACAGTTGGTACTATAACTGTATTTACATTATATTTACTTACATAATCTTCCAAAAAATCATTACCACAAATAACCATACTAGAATCTTTAAAGCTTGCATTAAATCTAGTTCCATATTTCAACTTATACAATAATTTATTAGAACCACTAATTTCTTCAGTTTCAGTTGTAAAAACAGCATCATCTATATCTATAACTATATTTTTGTTAAATATCCTTATTATTTTTTCAAAAATAAGTGGACCAAAAGGAAAAATATCTCTATGAATTACAACTACATCGTATTTTTTTACAAATAAACAATCAAAAAATCTTTTAATAATCATAATAGGCATTTTCAAAAGTATATTACCTAGGCTATTTGATTTCCACTTTTTATATAGATCATCAGTTAAAAATGGTTTAACTGTACAATCATGCCCCTTTTTTTCTAAATATTCAATATATTGATAAACTCTGTATCTTGAACTTGCTCCTATTTCTGCTGTTGGTGTAAAAAATAATATTTTCATTTGCTTATACTCCTATAAAAAAGTACTTTATAACTTAATCCTATAAAAAATGCAATATTCCATAAAAAATGTTCTTGTAAAGGAGTCCAACCAGTTAATCCATAAATCAAATAATGTAAAATACATCCAATAGAAACTAATACTATTATTTTCAACCATTTTTCTTCAATATTTTTCAACTGTTTTATACTTACAACCAAAATACTTATAAATATACAAAACCAAGATAATACTCCAAAAAGTCCTAATTCAGCCAGTTGAAGAATATAAATGTTATGGGCAGGCGTTCTTAAAAAATCATGAATAGCCCAAGTTGGAATAGTTCCTGTTTCTTTAATATTAATTGATGAACTGGTGTAAGCATTAGGTCCAACGCCCCAAAAAAACGTTCTTTCTTTAATAACTTCTTTACTTAAATCAATAAATTGCAATCTATCTTCAACCATATCCTTCGAATTTTCACTAAAAAATAAATTACTTGCCAGAGTATAAACTAATATAAATAAAAGAAAAATTGTAGCAATAAGCTGAATAATAGTCTTAAGACGTAAACGCTTGTATACTATATAAATAAACAAGATTGCTATTGTAGTAGAAATCATTGCTCCTCTTGAGCCAGTTAGAAATAATGATATTATGTTTATCATTAAAATAATAAAGCCTATTCTTTTCTTAGCTCCAACTAGTATAGTTGAAACAAAAAATAAAATTACTATACCTAAATAAACTCCCAGTTCTCCTGGATGATTAAAAGTACCTACAGCTCTATAAGTATCGCCTCTAGTAGCAAAACTATCATAATTATTTCCCATGAAAATCATTGCTAATTTATTGATTTTAAATACCGAAAACCCTATTGACAAAACAAAAAGAATAATAGAGTTAGTTACCATAGCCCAAAAAATTGAATTAAAATGCTTCATTGGCTTAAAAACTCTAACTATTAAAACAAAAAAGACAACAATTTTGATAATATTAATTAGTCCTGCAATCGAAAAAAGAATATCAATAGAGGTTAATGTTCCTAAAATAAATAATAAAATATAGAGAATAGAAAAAAATATAAAACCACTTTTTCCTTTTTTAGAATTCACATATTTATTTTTCTCACTACGCTTTGATGAAAAATTATAAAAAAATAATACTATAATAAAAACATCAATAAATCCAAACCTAATTTCTGGAACAATAGGCGAAACTAAATCTGATGTATTCAACTTATAAAAAGAATATTTTTTACTAATCATTAATGAGGAAACCATTACAAAAAAAACTATTTTTTCATTTCTTATAAAAATTAATAAAAATGTAATTGCTATAAAAAGAAATAGCATTAAATTTTCTATTCCATCAATTATTATAGAAAGTAAACCACCTAGTATAGCGGATAATAAAACTATTAATACCACCCTTGATGAATTCATTCTTTTAGAATGAGAAATCATGTTTCAGAGTCCACCTTTAAATTTATTCATTATAATAAACTTTTTATAGCAGATAAAATAATTCCAACCTTTGTTTTATTATCTGCAGCATAATATGGATTTGAGCAATAATTTAATAAAGGGATAGTTACTTGTCCCCACTCGAATTCCTTTTTAGCAATAGTTAAATTTTTTTTCATTTCATTATACAATTGTTCATTTTGCACAATTTCCAAAATTGCGTTTTTCAAATCACTTATATTTTCTGCCTCAACAGCTAATCCAATCTTCTGATCAGTAATATACTCAGCAAAATAATCACCTTTAGTTGAAATTACTGGAAGTTCCGACCATAAATAATCTAGAATTCTTGTCCTAAAAGAATACTCAGTTTCAATAGTATTATAATGTGTAGATACTCCTATATAGGCGGCATTTAGATATGAAAATCTATTATTATATGGCACCCACACGTTGTTAAAGAAAACGTATTTATCTAGCAAATCCAAATCTTCCGCCATTTTTTTAGCTTCATTATATTTTTTCATTTTTGGAACTTTTGGATCTGGATGCCCAGCTCCCATAAAAAATAACTTAACATTATTATTAATCTTTATAACTTCATTCACTGCTTTAATTAATGTTAAAGGATCAAACCAATTCCATATTCCCCCACCCCATATTAATATTTTATCATTTTCGTTAATAACAGAATTAAATTCACTATAATTGTATGGCGTTAACTCATCTTTTGCCTCTTGTAAACCAAATGGAACTATAAATAATAATTTATTTAATTCAACATCATTCTTGTAAGTTTTATTATTTATTCTACCAATAAGACTTAAACATCCATGCCAATAAGACTTTTGTTTTTCAGATGCACACATAAATACATCGCCAATACTTAAAGCTACTTTTAGCTTCGTTTTACCGTATTTCATCCTTAAAAAAGATTTCAAATCCTTTTTTCCTTTGTACATTTCTAAATATTCTAAAAGAATAGGGTCATATAAATCTATAATTAACTTTTTATTAAGTAGTTTCCCAAGTATCATTGCTAATATCTTAGTTGGTTGACATATTATAATATCAGCTTTTCTAAAAGCTTTAAATAAATTTACGTTATTATATTTAACTAGATCAATTCCCTTTATAGAAAAATCTTTTTCTATATTTTGCGCAAGTAAAGTTACATGGTGTTTTGAAGATAATTTCTTTGAAAACTCCATGTACCTTATTGATGGTCCTGACACACTTTCTCCAATATTCAAATTAGAAAATAAAACTATATTCATAATTTATCAAACCTCATATTTTCATAATTTGCTTGCAATTCTACAACTGAATTTTTAAAATTAAAATTCTTATCAACGAATAACTTACCATTATTACCTATTTCCTTTAATTGATTCTTATTTTTTACAAAATTAATGATAATTTCTTTCATTTCGTTATAATCGGTAAAATGAATATATTCTTTATTAGGAATTGCATTGATACCCTCTATACCAATTTCATTTGTAACTACTGGTAAACCACTTGCCATAGCCTCTAGTACTTTAATCTTTATACCTGCTCCAAGAATAAGAGGAGCCACAAATAAATCACTAATATTAAAATAATAACTTGGATCATTTACAAACCCTGTTACATAAATGTTGTTTTTATTATGGTATTCTAACAGCCTTTCGTGGGGTTTGTTACCAACAATATAAAAACTAATATTCCCATTAGTATATTTATATAAATCTTTATAAACTGTTTCTATAAAGTTTATAACAGACAAGTAATTTTCTACTCTATTCATTGCTCCATAGAATAATAAATTAAAATCAGAGTCTTTTTTCTCAATATTATTGATACTAATTGAATTATTATAGTAGGGACATATTACTTGAATTTTTTTTTCCGAAATATTATTTTCAACTAATAATTTTTTATCCTTATAATTCAAAGTTAAAATTAAGTCACAATAATTCAGTAATCTTAATTCCTGCTTTTTACCAATTTTATATTTTATATTATTTTTAATTTTATTTATAATACTCGAACTATTTTTCCAGATTCTTTCAAGCCTTAGAAAGTTCACATCATGTTCACATACTACAATTTTCAAACTTGGAAACTCTTTTTTTAGAAACGGTGCAAAAATTAATGAACTAGTCCACTCAAGTTGAATAATATCAATTTCAAAATCATTTAATACCCTTTTTATATGTTTCACCATTAATCTATAATTAAAAATATCTAAAAAACTAAACTTTAGATTTAAAACCATAGAAAAAGCACGTATAAGCGGTGTTTTTTCTAATCTTTTAATCGGAATAACTTTAAAAGAAGGTAATAGTATTTCATTAATATTTATCTCACTTGCTTTATAAAAACTTAAATCAACAATATTGTTTTCTTTTGATAGCTCAACCAAATAATTATAAAATGACTGACCGCCTGCATGTGGAACTTTTTCGTAAGGCAGCTCTTGGGAAATATACAGAATATTCAATTAAAAACACCTCTTAGCTTATACTCTTTTCAATATGCACCTTTTTTTAACAATACTTGTATAACTGTTTTAAAGAGTATTTTTATGTCTAAACTTAAACTCTTATTATAAACATAATACAACTCAACGTTTACTCTCTCAGGATAGCCGACATTACTTCTTCCGCATACTTGCCAATACCCAGTTACACCTGGCTTAACGGAAAGAAATTTTGCTTTTTCATTTCCATACTCAGATAATTCTTCTACAACTACTGGCCTTGGTCCTACAAGACTCATTTCTCCTTTAAGCACATTTAAAAATTGTGGAAGTTCGTCTAAACTAGTCTTTCGAATAAATTTACCAAATTTCGTTATTCTAGGATCTTCATCTTGCTCTAACTTGAAGTTGTTTTCTACATATTTTTTAAACAAAGTTTCATTCTCTTTAAGTTTTCTTTCGGCATCGACCACCATAGACCTGAATTTATATATGTAAAACTCCCTACCATTTTTTCCAATTCGCTTTTGTTTAAATAATATACTCCCTTTATTCTCCCCAAATAAGTAAAAAGTAGTTAAAAGTATCATAATAGGAAAAGTTAAAATTATACCCACTATAGCTCCGATTAAGTCCATCATTCTTTTTAAAACACCATACAAATTTGCTACATCCTTCGTATTAGCTTTGTAGCTCATATTTAAAACATTATTATCTTTTTCTAAGTTCAATTTATTCCCCCACTTCCTCTTAATAAATACAAAATGAACTTTATTTAATATAACTTTATAGAATCAAAAATTTTTTCAAAATATCCCTAAAAACTTTCTTTTTTTATGAATTAACTCTGGCATTTCTTTAATAACGTTTTTATTATTAACTAGAATTTCCGCATTCTCTTTGAAAAGAAATAGAAAATCACTCCCAAATATCTCTTCAATAGTATTAAAAGCTTGTAAAATCTTAAAGCTTCGATTATGTACATTATGAGCATCCGAAGCCACAAAATGAGTAAGATTATGCTCAATCAACCGCTCAGAAAATTTTTTCACGTTCTTACCAAATTGACCTACAATACTTGATGCAGTCACTTGTGTTAATGCACCATTTTTCACAAACTGATAAAGAAGATCTGGCTTCTCCTGCAACTCTTTATTTCTCTCTGGATGTACAATGATTGGAATGATTCCCTCTGTTTGCAGTTCATATAATAATCTTTCTGCATATCGTGGAACAGAGGAAGAAGGAAACTCAATGAAAAGGTATTTTGTATGATTAAGTGTTAGAATTTCTTCCTTATAATAGTCTTCTAACACTTCCCCATAAATTCTCACTTCCTGTCCTGGAAGTATCGTAAGAGGAATATTTTCTTGTATTAAAACGGTGTTTAAATCATTTACTTTTGTAAGAATAGAAGATTTCGAATTACTAAACTGATTATTCTTATGATGGGGAGTAGCGATAATTGTTGTTATCCCTTCTTTCACAGCGGCATTTGCCATCGCTACACTATCTTCAATTGTCGCTGCCCCATCATCAACCCCAGGTAATATATGACAGTGGATATCAATCATCGTGCTACCCCTCTCTATTTTTTTACTAATCTATTATTATTTTCCTATAACAATATAAAATAGTACCATCGAACTATTTATTCGTAAATAGCGAAGAATGTCGAATCCTGACTAATTAATTGTCAGTTTGTACCATAATAATAATAATCGCCCTTTTTGTCGGCTTTTTTATTGTTTAGAACAACACCTAATAGCTTTCCTGAAGTGGCAGATAACTTTTCTTTCGTCTTAACGACTGCCTCTTTATCAGTTGTTCCACTACTAACTACTAATATACTTCCATGGCAAAGATTAGCGAGTACTTGAGCATCTGTAACGGCTAATACTGGCGGTGTATCAAACAAAACAATATCAAACTCTTCTAAAGCACGTTCTAAGAAATGCTCCATCGCACGGGAACCCAATAGCTCGGATGGATTTGGTGGAATTGGCCCACTAGGTAATACATACAGATTTTTCTCATCATTTTCCTGAACAGCTTCCATTATGCCTAGTTGATTTGTTAAAACGGATGTTAATCCAGTCGTATTAGTTAAATTAAACGTATAATGAACAGTTGGCTTACGCAAATCAGCATCTACTAATAATACTGTTTTTCCTTGCTGGGCAAAAACAATTGCTAGGTTTGCTGCCGTTGTTGATTTTCCTTCTCCTGGTCCTGAAGATGTTACTAAGATAGAACGTATTTCTTCATCAATACTTGAATAAAGGATATTTGTACGAATCGTTCTGTATTGCTCAGAAATAGGAGATCTCGGATCATACTTTGTAATAAGCTTTCTTCTATTTAAGGATAGACCGCCTTTTTTGCTTCTCTTACTTGCTGCCAAGTAAATCCCCCCTACTTCTTCCTTTTTGATTGCCTCTTTGCTTTGCATCATGGCTTTCATCAATTGTCGTAATTGCTCCTAGAACTGGTAAATCTAATAGTTTCTCAATATCTTGTTCTGTTTTTACTGTATTATCCAAGTATTCTAGTAAGAAGGCTAATCCAATACCAATCATTAAGCCTACTACTGCAGCAATCGCAATATTTAGTGGAGGATTCGGACTGATTGGTGCTTGGTTTTCTTGATCTTCCGCTAATGGCAATACCTTCACATTATCGATAGTCATAATATTCTTAATTTCTTTTTCGAATACTTCTGCTGTTTTGTTAGCAATTTGTAATGCTACTGTTGGATCCGGATCTGTAACAGATAGAGTCATTACCTGTGAATTTTGTGCGCTTTCTACAGTGATTTTACTATTTAAAGCTGATACACTCATATCTAAATCTAACTCTTCTTTTACAATATTTAAGATAGCCGCACTTTTTAAAATAACACTATATGTGCTAATTAATTGTACATTTGCCTGTACTTCACCTGTGTTTATGGCAGCTGTGGACTCGTCTTTCTTTTGGTTAACAAGAATTTGTGTTGAAGATTTATACTCCGGGGTAATAATAAAGTAACTAACTACTCCACTTACAATCATCGCAATTAAAGTAATGGAGATAATAAGCACTATACGTTTCTTAAGTGTGTCGAATAATTCTTTCAGACTAATCGTTTCTTCCATGATTTCCTCCTAGAAAAAAATAAAAAACTAGTAATATTATATCATATATTATTGCATTGCCTGTCATTTCTTGTCATAATTTTAATAGAATTGAAATGTTTTTACGAATATTACTATACCAATTAATTGACATTTTTCCTATCTATTTTTCAAAAAAGGGAGAAACTTCCTGTAAATTCGACAATTTTACGGTATACTACTACCAAACTACTACTATACTTAATCTTCTGGAGGTTTAAATGAAAGCTGCTATTCTATCCATACTTTCCATTATTCTCGTTGTTGTTCTAGTGATTGGTAATATCCATTGGAATATCCGTGACGAAAGTCCCCTTTCTAGCATTCAATCCGATAAAGATACTGACACTGAAGTTGCAGAACCTGAAACTTACTTTAATCTTGATTACTATATGAGTTTTGCAAAATCATGGCCTGATCATGCTCAAGAAGTGCTTGAAAGCAAATTAACGGATAAACAATCCTTTCATATTTTGTTGATTGGATCGGATGCTATTGGTGATCAAGATCTTGGCTTAATTACTCCTTTAAAGGAAGCTTTAGCTAATAAGTATGACCAATATGTAACGATTGATAGCATTGCTTATGACGGGACTACATCAGATTATGTAAAAGATGAAGCGTATGAAGCTCTGATTGACAAGAAACCAGATATGGTTATCTTCGAACCTTTCCTGTTGCATGATAATAGAGAGAAATTTGATACGTCCAAAACGTTAACAAACATCAATAAGGTAATTAAAGCGACGCAAGATGAGTTGCCTGATGTTACGTTTATTCTGATGCCAGCACACCAGCTCTATGATGCTAATCTCTATCCTATGCAAGTGAGTGATATTCAGAAGTATGCCGAAGCACAGGATATTCCTTTTTGGAACCACTGGGAAGTTTGGCCAGATGGTAAGGATGAAAAGGTGCAAGATTATTACAAGGAATTGGATGATAATACATCGATTGCAAATGAACAAGGCTTTGCGCTTTGGAGCAATTACTTAGCGAAAAAGCTTATTGCTAAGTAATAAAAATGTCATATAAATAGGGAATATTTATATGGTATTTATCTAAGCGAGTACTACTCGCTTTTTTCCTTTTCACCAGTTCGATATAACGCACAGTCATCATATCACATTTTCTGAATATTCGTAAATAAAAATTTAGTTATACAACAATGTAAGCGCATCCTAGTTTCCTCTATTATAATAGCTAAATAATCTATATCTAATAATTGTAAAAGGTAATTGTTAACTCTATGTTAAGTAAATATTAATTCTGTGTATATCGAGCTTACTCTTTTACATCTCTTTTCTATTAAACTACTTGAATTTTTATAACTTCCTAACAAACTAACTATCCTAGTTCTTTCTTCCTATAAGCATTTCTTATTTTTGAATCTACCATAATTTAGTAGTAAAATAGTACTTTTTTCTGCCAAAATTATGCTAGAATAGTAGTGTTATACAGACGTATTCTGTAAAAAAATCAAGAAGGGTTTTGAGGATGAGGAAAAACGTTTTATTGTTAGTTGCTGTAATGGTATTTAGTTTGGTGTTTCCTTCTAACTTAAGTATTGCCATGGAAAATGAAAATACAGAAAAGTTGGATACTGACTTGAGCTATTATTTTATTTATTATAATGGCGAAAAGCAGGAGATTAATCTGAATGAAGAAGTAGTTTTACATGTAAATGGTTGGACTGATGAGACACAAACATCTGTTCAAGGCTATATAACCGATAAATTCGGTGATCATGAAGCCTTTTCCATGAATGTTGGAGAAGAACGAGAACAGCTTTCGATTTCGGAAGAAGAAAGCATTTCTTATCGAATAACGCCTTCTGATTCTTATAAAGCAGAAAAAGTAGAACCGGTTACTTTCACAGATCAGGTCACTGTGGTCACTGAAAATGATAACGGTACATCGATAGAAGAAGTAAAGATGGTAGATGAATACGGAACAGTTATTCAAAACCAAGGCTTATTCTACTATTCTACGGACGACAAGCAACAAAAAGCTGTTATTACGAAAGAAGAGTATGCTGCTTTAAATGTTGTAAAAGCCCCTTCTTCTACTGAAGATGCAGAAGAAGCTTCCACTCCTACTGAGGACGTTCCGGAAGAATTGCCAACCGATGAAAAGGTGCAGAAAGAGGATGATCAGAAGGCTACCGCAGAAACGGAGGATACTTCTACAAGCACATCAACAGAGAAAGCTCCTGCTGTCATGCCGAAAGCAAAGGCCTCTCGTGCTGTGATGAAGTCCGTTGATGTAAATCCTTCTATAAACTACGCAAGCTATGTTCAAGGGAGCGGCTGGCAAAATGCCGTTAAGGACGGCGCTTTATCAGGAACAAGTGGGCAAGCGAAGCGATTAGAGGCATTGAAGGTTTCCCTAAATGACAATGACCTTTATTCTGGTGGAGTAACCTATAAAACGCATGTTCAAGGGATTGGCTGGACAACAAATGCGAAGGATGGGGCAATTAGTGGTGCTCCTGGTCAAAACAAGCGTATGGAAGCAATCCAGGTTCAATTAACTGGAGAAATCGCCAAACACTATGACATTTACTATCGCCTTCATGTCCAAAGCTTTGGCTGGCTTGGCTGGGCAAAAAATGGTGCATCTGCCGGTACGGAAGGTCTTTCCAAACGAGTAGAAGCCATTCAGATTAAGCTTGTGAAAAAAGGAGAAAAGGCTCCTGGCACAACAAGTAAATCCTTTCTTAAAAAGCCGTCTGTTGCCTACGCTACACGTGTTCAGACCATTGGCTGGCAGTCTAGTGTGATAGATGGCGCAGTAAGTGGTACTTCTGGACAAGCAAAACGACTAGAAGGCATTAAAATCAAATTAAGAAATAATGAAGCATATAGTGGAAATATCGTTTATTCCACTCATGTACAAGGGATCGGCTGGCAAAATAACGTGGCAAATGGAAGTCTTTCTGGTACTTCTGGACAAAACAAGCGTCTTGAGGCGATTCGCATTAGTCTAAGTGGCGATATGGCGAAGCATTACGATATTTATTATCGTGTTCATGCCCAAACCTATGGCTGGCTGGGCTGGGCGAAAAACGGAGTATCTGCTGGTACCGAAGGACTTTCCAAGCGTTTGGAAGCCATTCAAATTGTCCTTGTAAACAAAGGAGGAAAGGCTCCTGGTTCAACAAGTACCCCTTTTGTTACGAAGCCTTCTATAACATACACGACTCATGTACAAAGCAAAGGCTGGCTTTCCAAAGTGAAAGATGGTGCTTCAAGTGGTACGACAGGACAAGCAAAACGATTAGAAGCAATCAAGATTGATTTAAAAAATGCTGCTTTTAGCGGAAATATTGTTTATTCTACCCATGTACAAGGCTTAGGCTGGGTAGCAAATTCTGCGAATGGTGATATGAATGGTACGGAAGGACAAAGCAAACGTCTGGAAGGAATCAAGATTAGTTTAACAGGTGAAATGGCCGAACATTACGATGTTTACTATCGTGTGCACGCACAAAGCTACGGCTGGCTTGGCTGGGCAAAAAATGGGATGAAAGCTGGAACAGAAGGATTGTCGAAGCGTTTAGAGTCTATTCAAATTAAGCTCGTTCCAAAAGGCACTGGTTCTTCTGTGAGTGCAGCAAAGGCACTGATACAAGCGAAATCCATTTTCTTAGATCCAGGACATGGTGGATCAGATCCTGGTGCGATGGCAGGTGGCTATACAGAAGCGGACTTAAACTTATCCGTTGCGAAGAAAGTGCAGAAGCTACTGAAAGACCGCGGCTATATCGTTTATATGTCTCGTACATCTGATACGTATGTTTCGTTATTAGATCGCTCGAAAAAAGCAAATGCACTGAACCCAGACATTTTTGTGAGTCTTCACCATAACTCAACGGGATCAAGTGCTACTAGTGTAAACGGAATTGAATCGTATTACTACAAATACTATCCAGGCTATCCTTCCGTTATCAATAGTAAGATGCATAACAATTCAACCCGCATTATGAAAAGTACTATGCTCGCTAGCCTGATCCAGAATAAAATGGTTAGCTATACTGGTGCTGCGAATCGCGGCATTGATGGCGATACTTTTGCAGTGTTACGAGAAACAGCTGTGCCTGCGACTCTTTTAGAGCTAGGATTTATCAATAATCCAACGGAGCGCAAAAAGCTTGTAACAAGCAGCTATCAGAATAAAACAGCAAAAGCTATTGCAGATGGAATTGAAGCTTATTTTAAGAGATTCTAATAGATTAACGTTTTTTGATTAAGGATCAGCGTGAATGCTGGTCCTTTTTTCTATATAGATACCATGACATTCCCCTTTTCCCCCTAGTCATATTACAATTTATTTACTCTTATCGTCAGGTGCTTGGGTTCGTCCATTCCTATGCTATAATGTTTTTCGAGGTGATTTAGATGGGTGATTTGCAAGTATGGTCACAATGGGAGCGATTTATAGCTGCTTTTGAGCGTTTTAACTGGATAGATATAGGGATTGCCTTGCTAATCTTTCTTGTTTTCTTAGGATTTAGAAAGCTATTTACGACCTATATTTTCAAGTTAGTGTTAGGAATGGTAAAGAAATTACCGGTAGATATTGTTTCAAAAATATTATTAGCGTTTGAAAAACCACTTCGTTGGTTCTGGGTCATCATCGGAACTTACTTGGCATTGACCTATTTGCCATTTCCGATTACAACCTTTAACTTTGTGCAACAAATTTATAAGTCGTTTATTATCGGATTAGCCGGTTGGGGAATCTTTAATTATTTTTCCGATCAGTCCAATCCTTTTGAACGAATGGTGTCTCGCACAAAATTAGATTCGGATAGTATGCTGATTCCTTTCTTAGGCAAGGTATTCCGTATGCTTGTCGTTATCTTTACAGCTGTTAGCATTTTGGACATATGGGATATTCAAATTGGTGCCTTCGTTGCTGGTCTCGGAGTTGCAGGTCTTGCCTTCTCCTTAGCAGCACAGGATACCGTTGCGAACTTCTTCGGCGGCGTCGTCATTATCACGGAAAAGCCTTTTTCCAAAGGAGAATGGATTCAAACTCCTTCTGTAGAAGGAACAGTTGAGGATATCACATTCCGCAGTACGCAAATTCGCACATTTGCTGATTCGGTTGTAACAGTTCCTAACTCCAAGCTTTCCAATGAAGCAATCACAAACTGGTCCAAAATGTCGAAGCGACAAATCAGCTATGAATTGGCAGTTTCCTATAACACGCCAAACGAAAAGTTAAAGGCTGCTTTATTAGAAATAGAAGAAATGCTGCGTGCACACCCTGGTGTAAATCAAGATGTCATCATGGTACGCTTCACGGAATTCCGTGATTACAGCTTAGGAGTATTCGTCTATTTCTTCACAAAGACAACTGTTTGGGCTGAATATTTAGGAGTCAAAGAAGAAACAAATTTAGGTATTCTTAGCATTTTTGAAAAACATGGAATTGAAATAGCCCTGCCTAGTCAGCAGATTTATTTGCCGGAGAAAGAAGAGAGTAAGAAGTTGTTGGCTGGGGAGTGAGTTTTTGGAGCATAAGACAAGGCGCGGGGGTGCCTTGTCTTTGTTTTGTTTGTAGGTGGTTGTTTGGCTGATACATTTGTGGTTTGGATCATTTCTCTCTTTGTTTGGATCATATATTTGTTTTTTGGATCATTTCCTTCTTAGTTTGGATCATATATTGTTTTTTTGGATCATTTCCTTCTTTGTTTGGACCATATATTTGCAATTCGGCTCATTTTCCATGCTTTTTTGCTGATTCACTTTCCGCTTCCACTTCTCATTCTATTAATTTTAGCTAATCTACCACCATTCTATCGGTAATTTGTTTTTTCCTTGATAAATCTACTACTTTTTTTCCGTTTTGGCATCTGGTAGTTGCGACATATGTAGAAGAAAGTTAAGGAAATTCTATATTAACTCTCCTTCCCAGATAGACTCTTCTTGAAGTTGCTCTTTTTATGGTGCCTTACACCGAAACGCCTTCGAAAAAGCGAGGGAATCTGTATAGCCAACTGATCCAACTGATCTGGCAATGGTCTTCATTTGATAATCAGTATGTAACGGAAACGCTGTATACAAAACAACAAAAGCTGCATGGGCGAAGTGTTTGTAAAAATGGTGTCGGGGGGGGCTTGTGCGCGGGGATTATCAGGCTAGAGTGTTTCAATTGCTGAAATTGGATTGAGTTCTATCAACAAGAGATAATGATGAGTAAATAGATGTATTTTCCGTTTGCCAACTCAAAGGTCATTCGTCCTATTTTTGTGATAAGTCGTTAGTAAGGGGTTTCTTACGGGTAAAGGGACTTGTCATATGATTAGGGGTGATTTCACATGGGGAACGGAAAATTTGTTAAAGGGTTTACCATAGGATTAGGCATCAGTATTCCTTTATGGACTTCTTTCTTTGGATGGCTGAAGATTCTGTTGCATCTATTTGAAAAATAATGATCATTCCTTTTCTATGTATATTCCTTTTTTCTTTAAGCATACATAGTGGTTAGAGAAAACGAATGAGTGGAGGGCAGATACTTCATCTGTCCTTTTTATCATTGGATATTAACGCATGAAATTATAGATTAAAATATATGTAGTTTGCAAGAAATATTTCGATTTCCGTAATGTCGTAGTCTTGGTCGAGCAGGAAAGTAACAAGCAGAATTTACAGATTTAAAGGTTTAGCATTCAATTATAGATTTTTGTAAACATCTACTCCACTAATAACTCCGAGCATCTTCCCTTCCGTTTCCTTTCGCTTTTTCGTACCAATATCTATATTATGGAAATGGTTTTAGTTAGAATTAATACATCCCCCTCATCCCATAAATACTCTTATGTTAAAAGTCCCCAGCCTTTTTCACTAGATTAACTTATTAACGATAAACGACTCTAGTTTTTATCTCCTATTCTAAGAAATACATGTTAGGCAAATCATACTGTTTTCCGCAAAAAGCGTTAATATGAAGCGTTTTTTGGGTAAAATGAAGTGTCATTATTGGGAGTGTTTTTACATGGGGAACGGAAAATTTGTTAAAGGCTTTACGATTGGATTAGGCATCAGTATTCCTTTATGGACTTCTCTCTTTGGTTGGATAAAGATCATAGTACATATTTTGCAAAATTAGTATTATTACTCTTTCCAAATGAAGACTATGAAGTTCAAATGTAATCAAAAGTGTTCCAATTAATTGACCTAAACTATTTTAAAGGGGAAATAAGATGGTCAAGATTAAGGTATCTATAATAGGATCGTGTGTAACAAGAGAGGCTTTTACTACTGTAAATAATCCAGATTATAAAGAAACTTATGAAGTAGGTCAAACAGCTTTTCAAACAGCGATTACAAGTTTCAGTAGCAATCCTGTTCCAGAAGGATTAATCGATATTAGTCCCGACTTTACAGCATACAAAAAAGGTGTATTTACCACTGACCTCTACAAAACCACAAGAGCTGAATTGATCGAATATCAGCCAGATTTCTTGGTTGTTGATTTCTATGCAGATGTTAGATATGGATTAGCAAAAATCGGCGATTCGATTATCACAAACAACCCAAATACATTTAGAAGAAGCAATTATTTTAAAAATAATATAAAAAGTGCTGATTTATACCATGTAGCATCTAGATATACAGAATTCTTTAAGATATTTGATCGTAATTTTGAAAGTCTAATAGAATGGATGGCTGTAGAATTACCGCAGACGAAGCTTGTTGTAAACTGTTTTAGATATAGTGCTCACTACCGTGAAAATGGTGTAGATAAATATTTTGTAAAATATCGTGAAAATACAGAAAACGATAATGTCTATAAGCGCATTTTAAGAGAAAATGATGTCTTCGATAAACTATATAAACATGTTGTGGACAAGTATGGTGTCCTAACAATCGACAACCGAGACAAAGTCTACTATGCTGACGGAGATCACCCGTACGGCGTAAGCCCTTGGCATTTCGGAAAACCATATTTTAAAGACTTTATGTCCACCTTCCACACAATTGCTTTGAAAACAAAAGTAGTGGAACCTAAACTTGAAGAAGCACAACTAGTTCTTCAATAAGGCACTTTTTTTAATAAAGGGGTAAAGGTTAATAAATATTTCATAATTGCTAAACATTTCATTAATAATACTGTTATAAAATAAGGGTATAAGAGTATTACACTAACGAGATGAGGTGCTTTAAAATGTTTGAAAAATTGTTTAACTACATCATTAAAAAACCTTTATTAAGTGCCGAAGATAATATAGAATATGAATTACTACTAGTAGCGGATTTTGAAGATTGTGAATAGAGATAAATAAATATCCTTAAATATGACGGGGCACCTTTTTAGGTGTCCTTTTATTTTTACAAAAAGGGGTTCATTCCGAGCCCCTTTTCACCATTATGCTTCCTTCTGAAAAGAAAAAGAGGCTAGAAACATTAATATATAGGCAAGTAAGCTTCCACCGAGAAAAAATACTAAACCAGGAATATATTGAAACAACAAGTAAACAACTATTACCCCGACTAGCATGGCCATTGTTTGCAGGGGGCGTGCAAAGGAGAGGATGATGGCGTGCTTGATATAGTGAACTAAGGGAAAATCATAATGAACATATAAGGGAAAGATATATAGTAAAATAACACAAAACCAAAAAAGCAAGGATAGAAAAACAAGGCTGATTAATCCATAGCCAGGATGGATTTCTGCTTGGAAAAATTTCAAATCGATATATAAAAACAAGCCAATCATCACCAATAAATAGCCTAGTATATTCGCCTGTTTGAATTCCCTTTTATAATAGCGCCAAAACGTTGCCACAATCTGTAGATCCTTCTCTCCC
>NZ_DALZDK010000041.1:19671-41037 GCF_031978665.1 Niallia sp.
CTCCCATGATCCATTTTCTCACAACGGAAAACATCGCTGCCGTTGCCGGAAAAAAACCGAAGATCCCGAGTCCCAGAAACGTACATCCCATCCAGAGTGCGTTCACATACATTAGCTTTGCTATTGCATTGCTCCAATGATATACCCGAGAAAAAAGTCCATCCATTTTTCTCCCTCCTTTATTTGCATTATTTATATCCCCTATTCACAAGAAAATGCCATCCGCAAAGGAATAGTGATAAAGCACGGGTCTTTACCTTCTATTCCTTATCGAATAGCTCTTATATATTAGTTTGCTTGATAACGCTCATATGCTGCTTTTTCTACTTCTAAATATTGCTCTTGTCCCATTTGTTTTACTTGCTCTACATATTGATCCCATTCGCTAAAATCCTTATCTCCTGCAATGAATGCTGCTTCTGTTTCGTTAATGAATGTTTCTAAATCTGCTCCATTTGATTGCTTAAATTTCAGCTCATCATCTGTGTAGTTAAAGCCATTCCAAATTTCTTCTGGTGCATCTGTCTCTACTTTTTTCCCAACAGCTAGTGAGCTTGGCAAAGCCTCAGAGCCTCCAAAGTATTTCTCCTGTGCGTATCCAGGGTAGCTTCCACCCATCCACGTAACATATGGTGTGAGAGCTTGGTCAAAGGTTAATCCATCTGGATTATTTGTGATTTCTTCTGTGAATTGCGGTTTTTCCTCCCCATTTTTTTCATAGGTTACTCCTTCTACTCCCATAAATTGCAGGGTTGCACCTTCCTCGCCGAAGAAATAGTCCATCCAGCGAATCGTTGCTTGCGGATTCTCATTTTTATTTGTAATCGCGAATGCTCCTACATGCACAAGCGGTGATTTCACATGACTATATAATGTATCTCCATGGGGTCCTTCTAATCCACCTAAGCCAATATAATCCTTCTGATTTGTAAATACTGTCTCTGGGTTCGGAACAATCGCTGTTCCTAGAATTCCTTGAGATCCTTTTGCATTTAATTTATTATCATCCATTGTGTAAATCTCGCCATCAATTAAGCCCTCTTTACTCAATTTATGAATAAACTCTAGCACTTCTTTAAAGCGGTCATCTGTGCGGAAAAATCGCAATTCATCCGTTTCGGGATCCACATCGACAAATTTATGTCCGACTCCTCTTGTCCCAACACCCCATGATCCTTTAATCGAGTCTGTGATTTGGGCAATACTTGTCGCACTTAAAGGAATTTCATCCTTTTGCCCATTTCCATTAAGATCTGTTTCTTTTACTGCCTTTAAATAAGCATACAATTCCTCGATCGTTTTCGGCTCTTCCATTCCTAACTGCTCTAGCCATTCTCCCTTCACCCAAATTGGCTTCCCAATTAACATCGGCAAAAAGTCTGGGCTATAGTAAGATGGCAAAGAATAAATATTTCCATCTGGCATCGTTAATCCTTTCTTAATATCTGGGTGTGCCTCCATTGCTGCCTTAATATTTGGCGCATACTCTTCAATCAAATCATTTAATGGAATGAAAATCCCCTGCTTCCCGTATTTATAAAGATCTGCCGATGGAATGCGAGCAGAATAGAAAGCATCAGGATACTCCCCACTTGCTAATGCTAGGTTTCTTTTCTCCGTTAAGGTTGCAAAAGGTACCTCGTTAAAGGTTACATTAATTCCAGACTTTTCTTGATAGGTTTTAAATACCAATGTTTCTTCATAATCATCTAAATTCGGTTCATATTTTCCTGTAAAAAATGTTAGATCAATCGGCTCCTTTACAATTGGAAAGCCTTCTTTGTTCACATTATCCACCGCTTCTGTCGAAACATTGTTTTCCTTTTTATCAGAGGATGCACTCTGTTGACACCCCGCTAACAATGATCCGCTGATTAATAATGCAGCCGAAATCGTCATGAACTTCTTTCTTTTCACATTCTTCATCTTCTTCTCCTCCTCAATATTCATCCCTTTAATGAGCCAATCATGACACCTTTTACAAAATACTTTTGCAAAAATGGATAAAGCACAAGCATTGGCAAACTAGCAACAATAACTACTGCATATTTAAGCCCTTCAATTTGCATTAGATGCTCGGAAATGGCATTATCACTTGCACTCGACATTCCTGACATATCCTCTTGAATAAGCATTTGGCGCAAATATAGCTGCAATGGAAATTTGCTTTCATCATTCAAATAAATTAGCGAATCGAAGTATGCATTCCAATGTCCAACCCCATAAAACAAAGTCATTACCGCAATAATTGGCATCGATAATGGCATCACAATTTTCATGAGAAAGGATATATTTCCACAGCCATCAATAGAGGCTGCCTCATGTAATTCATTTGGAATGCTTTGAAAAAAGGTTCTCATAATAATGACGTTATAGACAGAAACTGCCCCTGGCAGGACGATCGCCCAAATGGTATCGAGCATTCCTAAATCTTTTATCAATAAATAGGTAGGGATCATTCCCCCGCTGAAAAACATCGTAATCATAATAAAAACAGTAATAATATTTCGTCCATAAAAGTCTTTGCGGGACAAAGGGTATGCAATCATGACTGAAAACAATAAGTTAATAAACGTTCCAAAAACTGTGTAGATAATCGTATTGCGATAGCCAATTAAGATTTTCTCATTTTGAAATACCTTCACATACAAGTCGACTGTCATCTCTTTTGGAAAAAGCCAAATATCTCCTAAGACCGTCCGCGCTGGATTACTAAACGAGGCACTTAAAACATAAACCAATGGATAGATCATCAGACAAGCAATTATCCCTAACACTGTATAGTTGATAATCACAAACAGCTTATCTTTCACACTTTCTCTTTTTAACATGAAGGACTTTCCCTCCCAGGCACTTTACTTACCATAAGCTAACCTTATTTACCTTTTTGGCAGTATAATTGACTACTAATAAAATAACGAGATTCACAACGGATTCAAATAATCCAATTGCAGCAGAATAGCTATAATCCGCTCCGATTATCCCTGTCCGATAGACATGGGTGGAAATCACATCAGATGCACTCATATTTAAAGAATTTTGCATTAAAAAGACTTTTTCAAAACCAACCCCAAGAATACTTCCGCATTGCAGAATCAGCATAATGATAATCGTTGGTTTAATACCTGGAAGATTGATATGCCAGATACGCTGCAATCTACTTGCGCCATCTATTTTGGCTGCTTCATGCAGTTGCGGATCAATCGCCGACAAGGCAGCTAAATAGATGATCGAGCTCCACCCCATATTCTGCCAAACCCCTGAAAAAACAAAGATTGTTTTAAACCATCCTGGTTCTGCCATAAAGTAAATGGGCTCTCCCCCAAAAAAAACAATGACTTGATTTACAATCCCCGTTTGCGGAGATAGGAACAAATACAGAATCCCTACTACGACCACAATAGACAGAAAATGTGGCGCATAGGTAATCGTCTGGATAAACGGTTTAAAGTATTTATTCTTCACTTCATTGATCAGAAGCGCTAGAATAATCGGAATCGGAAATCCGATCGCTAATTCATACAAGCCAATTAATAAGGTGTTCGATAATAGCCGTTCAAAATAGAAGCTCTGGAAAAACCGTTCAAAATGCTCTAATCCAACCCACGGACTATTTAAAATGCCCTCCACAGCAATAAATTCCTTGAACGCAATTTGCACACCATACATGGGAATATATTTAAAGATGATAAAATAAGCGATGATTGGTGTTATTAACAAATATAAATCCCAATTTTTTCTCACTTTCATGAAGCGCTTCTTCTTTTTCCTTTCCTTTACTCCCTTCGAAGGATGCGTTGCTTTTTCAATCGCGGCTGGACTCTCCAAAATCTCCACCTTCCTTTTCGATTTAACTCAATATTAGGAATATTTCATCTTCAAAACATCCCTATAGCTAAGAAAGCTTGTCCCCTGACTTACGAATAGACTGGTAACCAATTCCCATGGGCTTCGATTAATTCATCACATAAATGCACCATATCATCGATTGATAATTCTGCTGCTGTATGTGGATCAAGCATCGCCGCTTGGTAAATATACTCTTTCTTCTTCGTAATCGCTGCTTCTACCGTTAACAGCTGGGTGTTAATATTCGTGCGGTTCAATGCCGCTAATTGCTCTGGCAGCTCTCCCACAAATGTTGGCGAAATACCACTCGCATCTACTAAACAAGGTACCTCCACACATGCCTTCGTTGGTAAATTGCTAATCAATCCACCTGTATTGAGCACATTTCCACCTATCTTAATCGGTTTATCTGTCTCCATCGCTTCCAGAATGTAGGAGCCATACTCATGGGTACGGTTATGCGAAACATCTGTATTCTCCACAAATTCCTCTCTTCTTTTCTTCCATCCTTCTATCTGATTCTCACAGCGACGCAAATACTCATCGAGCGGGATATTATAATAGCGAATCAACTCTGGATAGTTCTTTTTTATAAAGTAAGGATGATATTCAGCATTATGCTCCGATGATTCTGTCACATAATAGCCAAACCGCTCCATCAATTCAAAACGGACCTTATCATTATGTGTGATGTGCTGCTTTTCTTTTGCTCTTTGTTTAATTTCTGGATAGAGATCCTTTCCTTCTTGCGTTATTTCAAGGAGCCAAGCCATATGATTGATTCCAGCAATCTTCCACTGGATATGCTCCTTCGTCATTCCAAGTGAATCTAATAAACGATTCGCACATACTTGGACGCTATGGCATAAACCGACCGTTTTTATATTTGTGTATCTTAGCATCGCTCCCGTTATCGTAGCCATCGGATTGGTATAATTTAATAACCATGCATCAGGGCATACCTCTTCCATATCCCGCGCAAATTCAAGCATGACAGGAATCGTTCTCAGGCTGCGGAATATCCCGCCTATGCCAACTGTATCTGCTATTGTTTGGCGCAAGCCATATTTTTTCGGGATATCAAAGTCAATGACCGTACTTGGCTTATAGCCGCCAACTTGGATGGCGTTAATAACATATTTGGCACCACGCAAAGCTTCTTTTCTATCCGTGTGCACCCGTATCCTTATATTCGCGCCGACATTTTCTTTTAATTGGTTTAACATCAAGCTTGAATCATTCAATCTTTCTAAATCAATATCAAATAGCGCAAATTCAAATCCCTGCAATGCCTCTACTTGCATACAATCTCCTAAAAGATTTTTCGCAAATATCGTACTACCAGCACCTAAAAACGTGATTTTCGACATGCTTTCCTCCTCATTTCGTTAATAAAAGAGTGAAAAATAGCTAATCTTGCTATACAAAAAATTTACAAATTATCCACCTTTCACACAACACTATCTTGCTATACTCATCTTAAAATGGGACAGAAAGTCTTACAATGGTAAGATATTTTGAAAGGGTGGTAAAATGTTGCTGTCGAATAATCAATTAACTTCTTATCGAACCTATTTTTTTCGTTTTCCTGAAAAACAACAACAACGCATTGCTGGCATCTATACGCTAGGATGGGAAAAAAGAAACAGTGCTTCCTATTATTACGACGGGCTTAAACGGTCAGAGAAGGGGAAGATCATTTTTCAATATACATTAAAGGGAGAAGGAGAAATCGTAATTGATAATCAAGTAAGACGTTTAAAGCCTGGAGATGCCTTTTTTGTTAATATTCCTAGTAATCATACATACTATCTCCCTAAGGATAGTCAAGAGTGGGAATTTATTCATATTACTTTATATGGAGAAGAAGTGTGGAGAAGCTATCATGAAATAGTAAAAGACTACGGAAATATCTTACGTTTAGATGATGCTGCCTATCCGAATCAGCTTATCTTTAAGCTCTTCGACAAAGCGGCCCATGAAGAAATCAAAGATGCCTTTGAGTCTTCTTCCTTTGCCTATACATTCATCATGGAGCTTAAACGCTATCTTTTACATTCGACCCAATCCAATAAGACGATCCCAGAATCCATTTCCAATGCTGTACGATACATGCAGCATCATTATTCAAACCCAATTATTCTAGATGATATTGTCGAAGCTTCCGGGCTTAGCAAATACCATTTTTCCAGACTTTTTCAGTCTATTATGCAAACAAGCCCCATGAACTTCCTTACAAAAATCCGCCTAAACAAAGCCATTGAATTAATGAAAGACCAAGAATTAACCATTGAAGAAATTGCCTTACGAGTTGGCTATTCCAACGGAAACTATTTCACAAAAGTATTCAGATCCATCATCGGCGTTTCTCCTGGAAAGTATCGAAACAGCGAGAATTTTGTGCCATTTGATGAGATTATTGGGTTAAGTTCTCCTTTTACATAGGGAAAGTTCTAAAATAATATCGTGATGAAGCGTGCATGTAAGTACTGCTATTGCGAAAAATACATTGCTAAGGCATCTTATTAGGATGTCTTTTGTTTGGAGAATGAAGGAAAACCATTGGAGCTTTCCTTATTTGTGGGCTTCTTATTCTTATTGCTTAAAACCTACTGTGAAAATAACCCTTGATGATTGACTCTCCCCTTACAGGAGAGATTACACTTAATCCTTGAGCTTACTTATTATCAAGGAGATGGCCAATTATGTTAAGACAGAATATGACTCTATCGATTTTACTAATAAATCTATTTATTGCTTTTCTAGGCATCGGTCTTGTTATTCCTGTTACTCCTTCTATTATGAATGAGTTGCAGATTTCCGGCGCAGTTGTTGGCTATATGGTGGCGACTTTCGCAATCGCTCAGCTCATCGTTTCTCCTGTTGCTGGACGCTGGGCCGATCAATATGGAAGAAAACGAATGATCGTTATCGGACTGCTTATATTTGGGGCATCTGAATTATTATTTGGTGTTGGAAAAACGGTTAGCGTTCTTTTTATCTCTCGTATGCTTGGCGGAATTAGCGCGGCGTTTATTATGCCTGCTGTTACTGCCTTTATTGCGGATATTACCACGATGGAAGCTAGACCAAAGGCACTTGGTTATATGTCTGCCGCTATTTCTACTGGTTTTATTATTGGACCAGGATTTGGTGGCTTTTTAGCTGAAATTGGGACTCGTATGCCTTTTTATTTTGCCGGCATCTTAGGTTTTGTTGCTGCTATTCTTTCTTTTTTCGCTTTAAAAGAACCAGAACAGCGTTCAGAGGAAAAACAGAATCACGAAGATAGGATTGGATGGAAACGAATTTTTGTGCCAATGTATTTCATTTCTTTTCTGATAATCTTTATCTCTTCTTTCGGGTTATCTTCCTTTGAATCCTTATTCTCGCTCTTTGTAGATCATAAATTTGGATTTACGCCGAAGGATATTGCGATTATCATTACAGGTGGAGCAACCGTTGGCGTTATTGCACAGGTAGCTTTATTTGAAAAGCTAACAAAGTGGATGGGAGAAATTCTTCTGATTCGTTATAGTCTTCTCTTTTCCACGGCTCTTGTCGTGCTTTTAACAGTAGTTAACACGTACTTTCTCATTCTCTTTGTTACGATAATCGTTTTCGTCGGATTTGATTTAATGCGACCTGCTGTTACTAGCTATCTTTCCAAAATCGCTGGAAACGAACAAGGCTTTGTCGGCGGGATGAATTCCATGTTTACAAGCATCGGCAATGTATTTGGCCCAATTATTGGGGGGATATTATTCGATATCGATTTAAATTATCCTTTCTACTTCGCTGCTGTCTTCTTAGCAATTGGAATCGCATTAACACTCGTCTGGAAACAAAGGGCCTTAGCTAATACTTAGATTATGGAGTTGAATACAATGGAAGAGAAACTTTACTCCATTGGGGAAGTAGCCAAAGTAGCCAATATCACCATTAAAGCACTTCGCCATTACGATAAGATTGGCTTGTTTAAGCCTGCTTATGTGGACCCGAAAACCCATTATCGCTATTATCGGGATTCCCAATTATATCGGCTCGATATCATTAAATCACTGATTTCTATCGGTACCTCTCTTAGTGAAATAAAGGAAATTCAAGAAACAGCGAACTTAGATTACATCGCTTTTTTGAAAAAACAAGAAGAATTGCTAGCCGAAAAAATAGCTTCTTTACTCGAGACTCAGCATACTATTAGAGAAATACGAGAGGAATTACAAAGGCAAGAAAATCACAATCCGTTTGGGGAAGTTATTGTAACGGAAAAGGACGAACAGCACATTATTCAAACAAGGGTAAAAGATATCGGGCCCACTACAATCCTTAATCCTTCTTATAGCAATCTAAAGAAAGCCACGAAAGAAGAGTTCCGCAACAACGGATATGGTTCAGTCATCCCATTCGACCAGTATGAGAAAGTCGAAGATATTAGTTATAGCTTCCTGTATACACCCGTACCATTACGGAAGCGGATTTCTACCCTTTCAGATGATGCAGAACAATCGATTATCCCTAAAGGAACCTATGCAAGCATCAAGGTAAAATCTAGTACGTTTGAGGAATATTTTGAGGCTTTGCAGAAACTTATTAGCTATATTCAAGAGCGGAAAATAGTTGTCACAACTGACATTTATGAAACGTTCTCGATAGGACTCTATCAAAAAAAGGATGAGTACATTAGTGAATTTAGCGTACGAGTTGCGGATTAGAGGAAAATAGATTCTGCCTCACCTAAAGTAAGCGGCCTTCATTTCGTTATATCCTAACCATGGTTCAAACATAAAAAAGTCAGGTCTAACCTGACTTTTTACTTATTATGTTCTTTTGGCAGAAATAGTACTTCAAAATCTTCTAAGTTGCTTATCCCATCTGCTTCCATCTTCTCGCCAACAGCGGCTACCAATAACCGTATTCCTTCTTCCACCGTTTCTTGCTCGCTAGGCTGCAAATTGTCTAATACCGATCCCATTATTTGATGGATTGGCTTTGGGGACGTTTCTTCGATTATCTTTACCATTTTTTCCGTTAACATGATCTGCACAGATCGCTTGTCTTTCGGATTCGGCTTCTTAATGAGCATCCCTTTTTCTGTCAGTCGTTCTACAATATCCGAAACGGTGCTTTGTGTCATGCGGAGATTTCGGGTCAGCTGCTTCACACTAATTTTTTTATTTATAAAGACTTCTAGCATGACTCGTGCTTGCGGAGCAGTCACCCCATGCTCTTCTGCATGTCTCTGTAGACTCTTCATGATAAATCGATTCAAGAAATCGATTGATTCCCAAATGTACGTGGCCCTATCTACCATTCTTTAACCCCTTTCTGTAGAAATTATGTATTTGAAGAAAATTCTGCGAGTCTTTTCTTTGATTAGCTAAAAGTTAGGACGCTTCTTCAAACTGACTATTATAAAGCTCCGCATAGAATCCATTTTTCTCAATTAGTTCCTGATGCGTTCCTGCTTCGATAATATCCCCCTCTTTCATCACGAGAATTAAGTCAGCATTTTTGATTGTAGAAAGTCTATGCGCAATGACAAAGGAAGTTTTCCCTTCTGTCAGCTTATCCATTGCTTGTTGAATCAGCAATTCTGTGCGCGTATCTACTGAACTAGTTGCTTCATCAAGGATAAGCAACGGCGCCATTTTCACCATGGCACGCGCAATCGTGATAAGCTGTTTTTGCCCTGTCGATAAGCTCGTCTTATCATCCAAGATTGTATCATAGCCGTTTGGCAACGTTTGGATGAAGTGATGTAACCCTACAGCTTCGCAAGCTGCTTCCACTTCTGCATCCGATACTCCCTCTCTTGAATAGACGATATTATCGCGGATGGAGCCCTCAAATACCCACGTATCTTGGAGCACCATGCAGAAAAGATCATGGAGCGATTCTCTTGTCATTTGATTGGTTGGAACACCATCAATGGTAATTTCTCCACCATTCACCTCATAAAAACGCATAAGTAAATTAATTAAGGTTGTTTTTCCAGCTCCAGTCGGTCCTACTATCGCTACTTTCTGACCAGCTTTCACCTGTACGGAAAAGTCTTGAATAACCGTTTTATCTTCGCGATAACCGAAGCGTACATGCTTAAATTCCACATCGCCTTTGACATGCTGTAATTTTTCTTTCTTCTCCTCTTCGCTTACAAGCTCTTCTTCTGACAGAAATTCAAATACACGTCCACTTGCCGCTGCTGTTTGCTGGAGATTTGTCGCTGCTTGTGCAATTTGTTGGAGAGGCTGTGTGAATAAGCGAATATATAGCATAAAGGCAACAATCACACCAAAGGAAATACTGCCATTGACAGCAAGCACAGCGCCAACAATACATACAACCACATAGCCAAAGTTTCCAATAAACATCATTAATGGCATCATAAGCCCTGAGATAAATTGCGATTTCCAAGCACTCTCAAATAGTCTTGTATTAATCGCAAAAAAGTCATCCTTCGCCTGTTGCTCGCCATTATAAGCTTTCACCACATTATGGCCAGAATAGATTTCCTCAATATGGCCATTTAGTTTTCCAAGCTCTTGCTGCTGTTGGGCGAAGTACTTCTGTGATTTTGAGATGATAAAAAACATAAAGGCAAACCCAATAACTGTAGATAAAATAGCCGCAATTGCCATGATCCAGTTAGTATAGAACATCATGATTAAAGAACCGATGAACATGGTAACAGCCGTAATTAAGCTACTAACACTTTGGTTCATCGTTTGTCCAACCATATCGACATCATTTGTTACACGACTAAGGACATCACCTGTTGTTGTATTATCAAAATAGCTTAAAGGCAAACGATTAATTTTTCCCGAAATATCTTTTCTTAATTGTTTAGAAACTCTTTGTGTTACAGTCGCCATAATAAAGCCTTGAACATAGTTGAAAATGTAGCCTAAACCATAAAGGAACACGAGAAAAATAGCAACATCATATACCGCATCAAGATCAATTTCTCCCATTAATCCTGCTGTAATGTAGTCTGTCATTTTGCTAAGCTGGTCAGGACCAATAATACTAAAGATCGCTGCCGTCATTGCAAGGATTAAAGCCACTATAATAATGGGAAAATAGGCCTTACAATAAACTACCAGCTCCTTTAAACTCGACAAATTCATGCCCTTCGCACCTGGAGGGATTGCTTTTGTTGGTTGTTTATCCAACTCCTCTGGTTGGGAGGGATTTAGTTTCTTTTGCGCTTCTTTTTCTTGACCTTTTTTACCCAATTTCGAGTTCCTCCTTTGATAATTGTGATAAGGCAATTTCTTGATAGACATCACAATCTATCATTAACTCATCATGTGTGCCCATTCCGACCACTTCTCCCTTATCTAATACAAGAATTCGGTCAGCATCTTTAATTGTTCCAATACGCTGTGCAACGATAATGTTTGTCGCATCATGTATTTCCTCTTTTAGCTTGGAACGCAGCACGCGGTCTGTTTTATAATCCAATGCGGAAAACGAATCATCAAATAAATAGATTTCTGGATCTTTATAAATGGCACGGGCAATCGATAATCTCTGTTTCTGCCCACCTGAAAGATTGGTTCCACCTTGAGAAATCGCAGCATCATATTGTTGATCCATCTTTTCAATAAAATCCTTCCCTTGCGCAATTTCAACCGCTCGTTTGATTTCCTCGTCCTCTACCGATTGCTCTGCACCAAAAGTGACATTGGAAGAAACGGAACCACTGAACATCACTGCTTTTTGGGACACATAACCAATTTTATCTCGCAATGCTTCTAACTTATAATTTTTCACATTAAGGCCATCGACCAAAACTTCCCCATCGGTTGCTTCCATAAAGCGTGGAATCAGGTTCAGCAAGGTACTTTTCCCACTACCTGTAGAACCAATAATAGCAACGGTTTCTCCTTTGGAAGCCGTAAAACTGATATCTTTAAGAATATAATCATTCGCACCAGGATACTTAAAGCTAACGTGGCGGAATTCAATTTCTCCCTTGCTGTCTCCTTCTGTTTGTGTACCACTCTTAATTTTCACATCTGTATCCAACACTTCGTTAATTCTCTTGATCGAAACAAAAGCACGAGGAAACATAACAAATGCTATCGAGAGCATCATAAAGGCCATAATGATCTGTATCGCATAAGAAGAAAATACGACCATATCAGAGAACAATGGAAGTCTATCTGCCATAGGAGCATTATTGATTAAAACCGCTCCAATCCAATAAATAGCAAGACTTATCCCAGACATAATAAGGGAAATCGTTGGCATCATAAGAGCCATTATTCTTGTTGTAAAAAGATTCGTATCCGTCAGTTCCTTATTTGCTTTCTCAAACTTATTCTCATGGTAACGCGTTGCATTATAGGCATGCACTACACGGATACCAGATAAATTCTCTCTTGTTACCATATTAAGATTATCTGTTAACTTCTGGATTACTTTGAATTTAGGTAGTGCAACAAGAACAAGGATCGCAATTAACACTAATAGCACAGCAATCGCAACGCCAGTAGCAGCTGTCCATTCCCAGCTTTTCCCCATAATCTTGAAAACTCCCCAAACCGCAATAATCGGAGCCTTTATCACAATTTGCAAGCTTAATATAATTAGCATTTGCACTTGCATAATATCATTGGTAGAACGAGTAATTAAGCTCGCCGTAGAAAAACCTGAAAGTTCTTCCATCGAAAAAGATAAGGTTTTATCGAAAACCTTTTTACGCAGACGATTCGAAAATCCAGCAGCCACCTTTGCCGCAAAGTATACGGTTATAATTGAAGCGATCATACTTCCCACCGCACAAAGCAGCATAAATGCCCCTTCTGTTAAAACTTCACTTAACTCACTTCCTTCTGTCTGGACAAGTCTCGTGATTTCCGACATATAATCTGGAAGCTTCAAATCAAGCCATACTTGCGCAACAATAAAGATGAGCGCAAATGTTATGAACGTCCAGTCCTTCTTCTCAAAATTCTTTAAAATTTTTAACATGAATCCATTCCTCCTCATCCAGCCAAACATCATTCCATTCACTGTTCGGTTTTCTTATTAATCTTGTGTTCCAGGACCCTGTTTTATTCTGGATCCATCATTTCGTTTTTTACAGAAACTAAAAGTATATCGAATAAGATGTATCGTATCCGATATATCGCATGCGATTATATTAATGATTTTATGGATAATTGTCAAATAAAAGTATTTACCATTTATGGAACCTTTGTTGCGGGCAAAAAAACAGCCCCACTGATTTGGGGGCTAGGTTTATTTCATAATTTCTTGTAATGTGCTCTTAAAGCTATTGTAGACATATGTCCAAATAGCCGGCTCTGTTCTGTACATTTCTTTTAATTGGGCAAAGAATGCTTTTTGCTTTTCCTCAAATGCTGGATCCTCTTTTGCTGGAAGCTTCGCACGGCCTTCATTTACCATCGCTTGGACTTCTGGTGCACGAGGTCCCCACTTGCCAACTAACTCTCCTTGCTCATTTAAGATAAGCACCATCGGAATGGCTCTGCCGCCATTTGTTAAATGTCTGTCAATTAAATCTGTGTCTGCATCTCTTAATGCCACATGCATTTTGAGATCAGCTGCTTCGACTAGCTTGCGAAGAATTGGATTAATCACCATCGCATCCCCGCACCAATCTTCTGTTATCGTTAAGAAATGCAGATTGTGCTGCTTTAATTCCTCGGCAAAACCATCCTGCGGCAGTGTGAAGTTATCGTATACTTCATAGCTTGCCTCTTTTAATGTACTCATATTGTCCATATATGCTTGAATGCTTGAACCTTCTTCAAAATATTGCTGTTCTGTCTTCATTTATGTACACTCTCCTTTTTTGTGTGAGCCTTGTCTATTATTTTACTATTTATCTGGTTTTCATTCTATTTTTGCGTTCGAATCGAAATTTCCATTTTTTGATAGATGATTGTATAGTCATTTGTTACAATTATCTGTAGAAGATTTGTGGAGATGGGAGTTTATAGAGATGAAGAAATTTCTTTCAACGTTAATAATGGTTGTTATTGGGATGGTATTTGGCGGTGCGCTTGCTCTGCTTATTTTATCAGGGGAATTAAGTGTTGCTAATATAGTTGTGGGCTTCGTTTGTTTGGTTGTATTTTATATTGTACATATTATTTTGCATGAAGCAGGACATCTTATTTTTGGAAAATTAACTGGCTATTCTCTCGTTTCATTTCGCGTTTTTTCATGGATGGTTGTTGCGACCGAGAATGGCTTGGAACGGAAAAAGCTTTATGTGCCAGGCACATTAGGGCAATGTTTGATGGCTCCGCCGCCATATGTGGAAGGAAAATTTCCTTTTAAGCTGTATTTATGCGGTGGCGTGATCCTGAATTTTCTTGCGAGTGCCGTGGTTGGGTTGATTGCCTGGATTGCAGGGGAATTTCCTTTGGCAGTCAGCCTCTTTGTTCTTATCGGATTTTTTATCGGGATCACGAATATTATTCCCGCTGGATTTAACGATGGCATGACATTAAAAATGGCTTGGAATCAGGAAAGAAAGCAATGGCAGCTTTTTTCCCAGTTTTTTATCAATGCTCAAACTTCAAATGGCGTTTCTTATCAGGAGCTGCCAGATGAACTATTTGTGTTGCCTGCAGGCGATGATGGAGCTGATTATTTTTCTCAGTGGACTATCTGTATGCAACTAGCCCGAGCAATGGACCGTCTTGATTTTGAAGAGGCAAAAAGGATTAATGATTTGTTATGGGAAAGAAAAAAACAGCTCATTTCCCTTTTCAGAGTCGAGATTGCGAAGGAGCGGTTGTTTTTGTTGACTATTTTAGAGGGGGATATAGAAGAGATTCGTTCCATTTATGCGGAGAAGGAAGTTAAACGGTTTTTAGCGATAAAACAGATGAGTAATAAAAGAATTGCTGCTGCTTATGAGCTGTATGTTAATGGGAATCTGGATAAGGCTGTTGCCCTTTGCGAAGAGGGCATGGGGCTGGAACGCTATAATCCGAATGCCGCGGATGTTGTGTTGGAGAAGAAGTTGATGGGGGTTTTGTTGGGGGATTGAGGTGGCGATGGGGTTGGATGAGTGGATGTTCTGCTGGGGGTATTGATTGGGGTTTGGACAATATATTTGATTTTTGGATCATATTCGCATTTTAAAGCAGCTTCTTTAAGTTAACTTCCGTATTATTACGCATAAATAAGATGGGATTAATCAATTCCATCTTATTTATGCTGCCTCTCCTCTATTTTTTCCTCATAGAGTTAAACAACTGGGTTAAGAAGAGGTAAATTAACTCTTTTTTTATTCAAGAGCCGCTTTTATACTGCTTTGGACCATATATTTGATTTTTGGATCATATATACTCTGCTTTGGATCATATATTTAAATTTTGGATCATATCCACCTTACTTTGGATCATATATTCAAATTTTCGATCATATCCATATTTTTCGCTACCATTCATCTATTGCAAAATCATGGTTTGTAATAAACTCTGCCTTTATTGTCTCCTTTACTTGGTAAATTCATCTTTACTAGCATTTTGGAGGCGATTCCGCGTGAGGAAAGATGTACAAATTCACGAAATTCCTTATTTGTAATGGTGGATTTTATTAATAATAAGTAATCCATCACTGCCTTTTCGTGGGCAACTCCATCATATGTCTCACAGTGAGGACAACACCATTTTCTTTTTTTGCGAATCATTGCAAATTTTTCACAGGCTGGGCATTGGACGCCTGTGATAAGATCATTTGGTTGAATTCCATATTTTTTTAGTATATTAACGGTTTCGGGAGTGTTATTTTTTAAGAGGTTTTTGGATATTTTGCGGAGAATCTTTCTATCAATCGCGATCACTTTATATTTTATAGAGAGTTTTTCCCATTTTTCCAAAAAACTGTGGCTGTGAATGACTTTGTCCTTAATGGCGGGATTTCCTTTTATTACGGTGGATGGATTGCTAAAGATTACTAAAAATTCGATGGGAATTGGTGGGAAGTTGTGCAGCATGAAGTATGTTTGCAATTGACGCTGGTGTCTTTTTGCTTGAGATATAGGATCAGAAAACCCTTCTTCCTTTTCATCAACTTTGCGAATCATTTGATTAAACTTAGCATCAAAGTAAACCTCTCCATAATAATTTTTGCATTCAACAATGAGGCAAAACCGCTGTGTCAGAATGAGATAGTCTATCTGAAAATACGATTTTCCATCGTAAAGGCGGAGATTATGAATGATGAGACAATCTTTTTCCGGCAGAAATTGCAGATAATACTTCATTTCTTTTTCTCCACGAAAACCAGCTAAAAGTTTCCTTAAGTCTTCCATTACATTCGGTCTAAGTTTATGCGTTTCTTTTAACCTATTGATGAGCACCTCCGTGGATTTCAATCGATCACTCTTGCAAATTTCGTTTAAGAACAATTTCCCACTTCCTTTCTTGTTTTCTACATTATTATTCTATTTAATTGCTTAAAATCCCTTTTTGGAGGGGAGCGGAATTTGGGTTTGGCTGATATATTGGTATTTGGCTGATTTCCCCTTTTGTTTGGCTGATATCTTCACACTTTGGCTGATTCCGCCTCTTGTTTGGCTGATATCTTCATTTTCCCACTACCATTCACTGTCCCTCAACCAATTCCCCCCGCTCAACTCCTTAATCCTACTTAACTTTTACCACTCAAAACTCCTCATAAACAGCTGGATCCTGATTGGCAATCCGTCCGTCTTCGCGCGTTAGCCCGGAAATTTGCTGCATTTGCTCGTCTGTTAACTGAAAATCGAATATTTCTAGGTTTTCTTGTTGTCGTTGTGGGGAGCTTGATTTTGGAATTGGCAATGCTCCTAGTTGGGTGTGCCATCTTAGGATGACCTGGGAGATGGTTTTGCCGTGTTCTTCTGCTATTTGTTGAATCGTTTCATTTTCCAAGACATTATTTGCTCGACCGAGTGGGCTCCATGATTCTGTGATAATACCATTCTCTTTGTCGTAGGCTAGTTGCTCTTTTTGTGAAAAAAATGGATGTAGTTCTACTTGGTTAATGCTTGGCAATATGCCGGTTTCTTTTTTCAAGCGCTCGAGATGCTCTGGCAAGAAGTTGCACACGCCGATGGAGCGGATGAGTCCCCACTTTTGTGCGTCAATTAAGGCTTGCCATGCTTCTACGTATAAATCTGTTTTAGGGTTTGGCCAGTGAATAAGGAATATATCGTAATAGTCTAATTTTGTGCGGTAGAGTGATTCTTGGATGGTATAGATAGCTTTGTCGTATTGGTGATGTCTTCCCGGAAGCTTGGAGGTAATGAATAATTGCTCTCTGCTCACCGTACTACGGCGAACTGCTTCTCCTACAGCTCCCTCATTTTCGTAATTGAAAGCAGAGTCGAGCAAGCAATAGCCCATGTCAATTGCCGATGTCATCGCCTGAACCCCTGACGCTCCTCGCAAATTATAGGTGCCAAGACCAATGGCAGGAATAACAAGCCCATCGTTTAGTGTGATTTGTGGAATATTTGTATGCATGATTGATATCCTCCTTCTATGAATTAGAAAAGATTTCCTCATCTAAAAAGTATAGAGGATAACGGCTAAGAAATTCTAGTGATATGCTTTCCTCTCCCCTCTTTCCAAAAATTTATCTTTACTTCAAAATAATTGTACGTTCATTCCCTCATGATATGTTAAAATATTGGATATATACAAAAAACTGTATAGGGAGGGAAAAGCATGAAAAGTACAGGAATTGTTCGGAAAGTGGATGAATTGGGGCGTATTGTTATTCCAAGGGAATTGCGCAGAACGTTAGGAATTGAAATTAAGGATCCTTTAGAAATCTTTGTGGAAGGGGAAAAAATCGTCTTCCAGAAATATAAAGCTTTTGAAGAATGTGCTATTACCGGGGAAGTTTCCGAGGAGAATATCACGGTCGGTAACGGTAAGCTTGTATTAAGCAAAGAAGGCGCAGAATTATTAATGAAAGAATTAGCATCGGTCTTTTCAAATGATTCTCAGAAGTAACGTTAATCACGTCTCATAATAGGACAATTCCCTCACTTTTGCCTAACAGATGGAATTGTCTTTTTTCATTTACTGTCTTGGAGCAAACAGCATCACACCTACCCCTACTAGGCAAATTCCTGCGCCTATCCAATCATAGATATCTGGCGTTTTTCGATCTATCCCCCATCCCCATAAAACAGATAGAACGATAAAGATGCCTCCATATGCAGCATATACCCTACCAAAAGACATAAACGTTTGAAATGTCGCAATGATTCCATATAAAACAAGAGATATTCCGCCAAAAATCCCCCAATAATAGGACTTTCCTTCACGAAGCCATTGCCAAATAAGATAGCCTCCACCGATTTCCGCGAGGCCAGCTAATAAAAAAATAAGTATTGTCATGATAAACCACCCTACTATCCGGTTTTCCAATCATTATACCAAATAATAGGGTGATTAATCTTTTCTTACCCTCTTACTTTTATCAATCATTTCCAGCATAAATTTATGAAAAAGCATCAGTATCACATAAAGAACAGGATATGTAAAAATAGAATATGCTTGTTTCCATCCATTTAAATAAAAGGTTCCACTCCAAATAAAGAGGGTTTCATAAACCATTGCAATGACTCCCCAAATAAAAATATAGACTATCTTTTTCATAAGAATATTTTTATATGGAAAGAAATTTAGAAAAATAACATTGATTGCGGGATAGATTCCAAAAATGTAGATAATAGTCTCCCAATCAGTTCCTTTATCGAAATAACCATAATAGTCATATTTCAAACTAAGATAAGTATCTGTTAGTAACTGAAGTAATGTGGCAAATAATGTCGTTGTCAATATTTCAATAGGGGTTAGCCGTTTAGGAATAAAATAAGCAATAGCATTAAATAAGATGACCATAACAATAAGAAAGAACATAAAATGACTCCTGTCTATATTGACTTGTTCATTCTTATCCTTGCCAAAAATAGATAAATTACTCTTATTCTCTATCGGCTTCCTGCCACTTCATAAATAATCTTGTCACCAAATATCCACCAATATATAAAAGGAGATAAATCAAAAAGATATAGAAAAAATTAACCCATTTATAGCTTTCAAATAACCCAATAGCAGTTAAAAGCGGTTTAAAACCAAAACCAAATACAATCGCTAAAAGCGTTGCATAAAGATAAAAGTTTTTATCATGCTTCAATGTCCATTGAAATACTAGCATAATAGCTATTGGAATAATTGAACCATCTAGCGAAAAGCTCGGTAAAAACGGCAGAAGCTGATAAGGATACTCCCATAAACCAAAGCGAATGCCAATTGCATCTACATAGGAAAATAACATATGCACCGCAAACCCAAAAAAACCAACAATAAAAATACGTTTCCGATCAATAGCAAAAATTAAGACAATCAGCGGAACTACTAACATAAGCACAATCACCCAAAATTGCCATGTATCCAAACCAGAATACATACTCCAATACTCTTGAGCCTCTTTTGTATACTTCTCTTGTATAGAAACTAATCGATCAAAAAAAGAACGTTGCTGGTCATTCATCTGATCACCTCAGGAATTTATTTCATTTTTTTAGTATGGACTATATTTTAGAAAATATTTCTCTTTCCTCTCGCTTATTAAATAAGGAGAATGGGGAATGCTTCAATTAAAAGGGATTTCTAGCACTGGAGGTACTTTATGCATCATCGAATATGGAATAATCCCGTTTATTTCCGGTATTTTTTCTTTATCCTCTTATTTATTAGTATCTTATTGAATCGCTATATTCTTGCAAATCATGATAACTATTTTATCTTGTATATTTTATGTGCCATTTTTCTAGGAATTGGTTTCTATAAAAGCCCGAAATGGATTATTTTCTTGCTTATTTTTTTGGTGGTCGCTTGTAGATTTTTTTTCATCCCTGAACCATCAGCTTCTGTATCTACTTTTATTATTTATTTATTCACTTATCTGCTCATCACCCTTATTTCTGTCGGCTTTATGTCTAGAGTTCAAAGGGTACTTGAAGATAATTTAGAGTTAACAAGAGTACTCTCCAATGCGTTAGACTCTAGAGATTCCTATACGATGCATCACTCTAAAAATGTTGCAAAATATGCAATGGAGATTGCAGAAGAAATGAACTTATCCCCTTATTTATGCGAGGTTATTCATATCGGAGGACTCCTTCATGATATTGGGAAAATCGGCATACCGGAGCATGTCCTAACGAAACCTGGAAAATTGAATGAAGCAGAATATGAATTAATAAAAACACACACGACAAAAGGATACGAAATCATTAAACACGTTAAGCAATATAAAAACAATGGCATATTAGACATTGTTTTATATCACCATGAGCGATTTGATGGAACAGGCTACCCCAAAGGATTACAAGGAGAAGAAATTCCATTAGTCGCCCGCATCGTTGCCGTAGCAGACAGCTTCGACGCCATGTCTTCCCAGCGCGTCTATCGAAAAAAGCTTTCCTTAGAAGCTATTCTCCTAGAAATAGAAGCCAACAAAGGAAAACAGTTCGATCCAATCGTAGTCGAAGCCTTTCTATCCTTATTCGAGGACGATAAAAACCTATTAATAGAAGAAAATTAAAAGCAAAAAATAGATTCATTTGGAGGAGACGGAGTAAAGCCGCTCAATGGTATTCTCGGAATTTTCCCCAAAAATAAATCCAAACTTTCTACCCATACCAAAACAATTGACTAAAAAGTAAAAATATGCGAAAATCCAATAGTTCGTATACGAACAGTTTCGATAAAAACAAAAGAAAGGGAGAACATTCAGATGAACGGGTCGTTAAATAACGAATTAATTCGCTCCTATTCCCGCATTAATAAAGCCTACAACAATCTCGTCCAGATTGATGCGAAAAAATTGGATTTAACAGCCGTACAACTTAAAACACTGTACAGGATTTACTTCCAGCCCAATATCGGAATCGGAGAACTGGCCACGAAATTATCCTTAACCAAAAGTACCGTTAGCGGAATTATCGATCGACTATCCCAACGACAATTAATTGAACGAACCATTCCTGAAGACAATCGTCGAGCGGTAAACATCCAACTAACGGAAGAAGGACACAGCGTCATGAAACAATACTTCGCTGGAACGTCCACTCTATCTAAAAAAATCAGAGAAGTAATGGAGCTTCCAGAAGAAGAACTAAACAAAATACTAGAACTAAATGGGAAAATATTAGCCATTTTAAGTGAAATTGAGGAGGAACAACCATGAATAGTAAACGCATGATTTTATTAAACATTATCCTTTTAATCATTTTAGTAGGAGGAGGATTTGCCGGCTATTACTTCTACGACCAATCTATCTCCTATATTAAAACAGATAATGCCCAAATTGCCGGACAACAAATCAGCATCGCTTCCCCAGCTGCAGGAAAATTAACTGAATGGAAAGGCGACACAGGTACATCGTTTAACAAAAACCAAAAAATCGGTACTGTCGAAGTTGTAACCGAATCAGGTACAAAGAAAATGGATATTACTG
>NZ_DALZDK010000041.1:41103-43610 GCF_031978665.1 Niallia sp.
TTCCAGAAGATAGCACTGTTGTGCAATCAAGCGCCGTACCAAACACCTATATCGCAGCAGGAACATCCCTAGCAAAAAGCTATGATCTAGAAAGCCTATGGGTCACTGCCAACGTCGATGAAACAGACATCAACAAAGTAAAAGTCGGCCAAGAAGTCGATCTATATGTAGATTCCTATCCAGATACCGTACTAACAGGAAAAGTAGACAGCTTAGGCCTTGCAACAGCAGGAACCTTCTCCCTACTGCCAAGCAACAACAGCTCAGGAAACTATACAAAAGAAACACAAGTCATTCCCGTAACCATCACTATCGACAATTACGGCGGCCTAAAACTAATCCCAGGTATGAACGTTTCCGTAAGAATTCATAAGTAGGTGATGGATATGACCACATACATCACAAGCTATATTATAGGAAGCATTCTCCTCCTACTCATCATCAATCTTTTTTTTCGAAAAAAGAAAACAGTAGGTAAACAAGAAAGCGTCATTGATGACGGTAAGAGGGATAACGACATACAGCCATCCCTTGAAAAATCGGATTTAGTCGAACCGGTAGAATCGTCTAAGGAAGCAGATGTGGAAGAAGTTTCTTCCGAACAAATCGAAGCTGTCGAAACGAAGATGGAGAGTTCAACAACAGCTGAAGCCGCAGAACCATCTGCGGAATCCATTAAATCAAAAGCTCCTTATAAACCATTGGAAACTACCGAGGAAATCAATCGCGGCAAAGTAATTGTCGCTCTTATGCTCGGAGCATTTGTTGCGATTCTGAACCAAACTCTATTGAATGTGGCCATTCCACATATTATGAACGATTTAAATGTTTCAACAAGCACCGTCCAATGGCTATCCACTGGATATATGCTGACAAATGGTGTGTTTATCCCAATCACCCCATTTTTGATTAATAAACTAGGAACAAGGAAATTACTTATTTCCGCGATTTCTGCCTTTACCATTGGTTCGATTGTGTGCGCCACCTCTGTTGGATTTTCGATGCTTTTAATTGGACGCATCATCCAAGCAGCTGGAGCTGGTTTATTAATGCCACTTTTGATGACCGTCTTTTTAATTATTTTCCCGCCAGAAAAACGGGGAACAGCGATGGGAATCATGGGCGTTGTAATGATTTTCGCCCCTGCCATTGGTCCAACTTTATCCGGTTGGTTAATTGGCCATTATTCTTGGAGAGTATTATTCGATCTTGTTATCCCAATAGGCATTCTCGATTTAATTATCGCCTTTATGTGGATGAAGGATGTAACGAAAGTGTCGAACCCAGTATTTGATACGATCGGCTTCATTACTTGTACCGTCGGCCTAGGCTCCTTGCTTTACGGATTCAGTGAAGCTGGAAACAACGGCTGGGATAGCAGAGTAGTTGTTCTTTCTCTAGTAATTGGCGCTATCTTCTTAATCCTTTTCGTCTGGAGAGAGCTTACAACAGAAGCGCCAATGGTTGACTTGCGTGTATTCAAATACAGTATCTTTACCTTAACAACATTAATAAGCATGATTGTAAATATGGCCATGTTTGCAGCCATGCTGCTTCTGCCAATTTACTTACAGAACATTCGCGGCTTCACCGCACTAGATTCTGGATTATTAATGTTGCCAGGTGCGATCATCATGGGAATTATGTCTCCGATTGCCGGCAAGCTTTTTGACCGATTTGGCGCAAGACCGCTTGCGATCATCGGCTTAATTATCACGGTTCTCACGACATGGGGATTCACCCAATTAACGATGCAAACATCCTATGCTCATCTGATGATGCTCTATATTTTCCGGATGTTTGGTATGTCCTTTATTATGATGACCGTTATGACAGAAGGAATGAATCAGCTACCACTAAGCTTAACCAGCCACGGTACCGCTGTCTCCAATACAGCAAGAACCGTCGCAGGAAGCATCGGTACCGCCTTCTTAATTACAGTCATGACAAATCGCACAGCATTTCATTTAGATAACTATAACAACATTATCTCTTCTGCCAATCCATATATCGCAGAAAAGTTTGCACAGTTAGGTCAAGGTTTAGCAGGTCTTACTGGACTGCCAACAGGAGCTGGCCAAACACTGGCTATTTCTACTATCTATGGAAAAGCAGCACAAGCATCTACGATTAGCGGCATTAACGACGCATTTATGGTAGCAACGATTATTGCTAGTGTTGCATTGGTTCTATCGTTGTTTATACGTAGAGCGACTGCGAATTCGAAGGATAGTTAATAGGAAGCCCCAGAGCACCTTGTTGCTCTGGGGTTTTTGTGTGCGGGAAGGAGCGATGTCTTCTTTTGGTGAGTAGCTTTTGCTTAGGGTGGGGGGGTTTTGAAAACTAGCTTTTATTCGCTGGATGAACGCCACTTTCCTCTTGTTTTTTACACAATGTGGTTTTCATTCGTTGATGAACTCCATTTCTGCCTGGATTTTTACTCAATGTGGCTTTCATTCGTTGGATGAACGCCATTTCCTCCTTGCCTTTTACTCAATGTGGTTTTC
>NZ_DALZDK010000042.1:0-39660 GCF_031978665.1 Niallia sp.
TATAAAACGATTATTGTTGACGTTTGTTTGTTCAGTTTTCAAAGAGCAATTTAGTTAGTCACCAAGAAGCAACTTTCCTAATATACCATTTATCAACATTTACTGTCAATAGTTTTTTAAAAAATTATTTCCCGTCGTTTACTTCAACATTTTGTGTTGTTTCAGCGACGGATATAAATATAACATTATTCCAACATAATGGTCAATACTTTTTTAAAACTTTTTTAGTTTTTTTCTAAAACCTTATAATATCGATGGTAAACGCCTGGACTCTTTGTTGAAACATTGACTACTTCTATTAAATGTTTATCAATCAAATATTCTAAAAGCATACCAAGATCCACTGCATAAATAAGTAATTCTTCTTTTTCTAATAGCTCATTAAATGTCCAAGCTTCCTTCTCTTTTAATATATCAAGAATATGGCTTGTACTTGTTCTCATTCTGGAATGAATTAAGAATTCACTTGCTAAGAATAATAGTTCGAGTCTTTTTTCAATCGGCTCATCACTATTTACTAGCTCTACATATAATTTATAGATTTCTGGCTCGATTTGTTTTACTTGGCTCCAGACTGTTACTTCTGGATGGAAGCCATTTTCAATCACTGCTAAACGTGCTAAGTGATGTAAGGAATGAACAATATCATTATACGCATCAAGATAGTGCTTATTTTCAAAGAAAGCTTTCCCGTCCATATATCGTTTAATAAGCTTAGCAAATTCTAGTGCCATCTTTTGTTTTCTTTCGTTAACGGGAAATTCTTTTAACTCATTTTTAAGTTGATAAATATATTCGTTTCGATCAAAAACAACTCTTCCATTGTATATCCATTCAAATATTCGTTTATTATTCCCTAATAAAATCCAGCTTCTTAATTGTTGTTCTGTGACAATATGTAAAGCTGCTTTCTTTTCCGCATAAGTATAATGCTTTATAAAAACAGGCTGTTCTGCTTCTTTTACAATAATAAGCATCACCGTGTCAAAAGTGTCTGTCACAGTCATTTCATTTTGTTTCTTATCAATGATTAATACGCCCAATGTATTTGTCTGGCTAGCTCTTTCTTGATATATAGGACGAAGAATATCTTCCATCGTTATTCCTCCATCTCCATGAATGAATTTTATTCGTTTCGTATTATTTCGACAATTCCTATTAAAATCCTGCCCTATTTCAAATAGCATACATGAAATCTTACTACAACTTGTTTAAAAATAGAATTACTTTTTTTCTCTGTATTCCACCCTAGCAATACAAACGTGCCTTTTAAAATAACAAACAGAAAAAAGAGGTATCTTATTAAGATTAACCTTCGCATCTTTTATACGAAACCTAATCTTAATAAGACAACCTCTTCTATTCCTTACATTAGTGCGCTTCATTTTTAGCACAATCAGGACAAGTACCGTAAATTTCGAGACGGTGATGGCTGATTTTAAATCCTGAAACATGGCTGGCAAATTGTTCGACCTCATCCAATCCTGGATAATGGAAATCAACTATTTTGCCACACTCTTTACAGATAATATGATAATGGTGAGAAGTAATGAAATCAAACCGACTAGAAGAATCTCCGTATGTCAGTTCCTTTACTAAATTTACTTCACGAAAAACTCTTAAATTATTATAAACAGTGGCTACACTCATATTTGGGAATTTACCTTCAAGTGCTTTATAAATTTCATCGGCAGTCGGATGTGACATTGAGCTTATTAAATATTCAAGTATCGCATGACGCTGCGGGGTAATGCGCACTCCTGTTTCCTTCAGCTTGTCAAGAGCTTCCTGTAACTCATTATGCTCGTTATGTTCCACGGACATGCACCCCATTTCTAAAAGATATTCTTATTTTATAATGTTTATAAATAGTGTACTAATAATAGGAGGGTTTTGTCAATACAGTTACTGTAATAACGCCGTTTATAGATGAATAAACCGTTAAAAACAACAACGATAATGATTATTTAACAATATCGACTATTAGATAAGAGTTAATGATGGAATGTTATTGATAATACACTTTCATTATATGCATATAACCTAATATTTTTCACCAGAAGTTTTATCCATTTCCCGTTTATATAAGTGGAGGATGCCTTAATGCAAAAAAAGACCAACGAACGCTTCGCTGGTCACCGACATATATATGAGGAGGTATATGCTCACTATACAATATGCTTATCGCTTCTTAATGAGTGGACAAAAGTCCCTAGCTTGAAAATTAGGCTTCGATTTTTTCTAATGCTTGCTTTATTTCCTCTACATGGCCTGCAACTTTAACTTTCCGCCATTCTTTAGCAAGCTTGCCTTCTTTATCAATCAAGAAGGTCGATCTTTCAATCCCCATATACTCTTTTCCGAAATTCTTTTTTAGCTTCCAGACATCAAAGCTTTCCGCTACTTCATGATTTTCATCGGATAATAATGGGAATGGCAGCTCGTGTTTTTCGATAAACTTCTTGTGTCGCGAGATTGGATCTGGGCTAACGCCTAGTACGACTGTATTAAGGCCTTCGAAATCCCCATGGTTATCGCGGAAATCACAAGCTTCTGTTGTACATCCAGGTGTCATATCTTTTGGATAAAAGTATAAGACAACATTCTTTCCCCAGTAATCAGACAGTTTTATTTTTTCTCCATTATCTGCTTCTAGTTCAAAATCTGGCACTGTTTCTCCCAATTGAATCGACATAGTATCCCGCCTTTTCTTGTAATATACCAAGCCTACCTAATTTGCTTGGATGAATCAAGAAAAGGAGATTGCTAATTATTCAAATCTAGTACTGCTCTTGTAACAAAGGCTGCCGGAATCGTGTAGCCTATCAACGCCTCCACAAGAACAACCATTCTTCCAATCCCAATAGGCATTAAATCTCCAAACCCTACAGAGAATAAGGTTACACCGCTAAAATAGATGCTAGTGTGGAGAGTATGAAAAAAATCATAGGTTAAAGAAGGAGTCTGCCCATCATTATAAACAGGAATTCCATTCATTTGGAATAACGTATAGATTAAGCCAAAGCCAATCATAATGGTGATATAGACAAAAATTAGATACATAAAATTTTCAAGGGATACCCATTTTTCTTTTACGCGGTAAGGAACAAACAATGTTCTTAAGCTCATCGCAATAAAAAAAAGGATTAAAGCTAATAAGACATAAAACATTCCCTTACCCCCTTACTTCCTTGCTGCATGGCCTGAATACTCCATCATTAATATTTATGCTTGTCTTAGTTAATTATGCGTTTATCCACTTACACCTACCTGAGAAGGTATGAAAGTTGCCTGTTGTTATAAAGCTGTTCCCCTTTATCTTCTTTCAAAAAGTGCTAAAATGAAGGAAGGTATTATTACAGAATGATACGATTTATAGGAGGTTTATATGTTACATACCAATTCAGAACGATTACATGAAGAAGCTTTAGAGATTATTGTCGGAGGTGTCAACAGTCCTTCTCGCTCATATAAAGCAGTTGGTGGCGGCTCACCGATTGTAATGGAAAAAGGACAAGGCGCTTACTTCTTTGATGTAGACGGAAATCAATATATCGATTATTTAGCTGCATATGGCCCGATTGTGACAGGACATGCACATCCACATATTACAAAAGCGGTAACTCGCGCAGCCGAAACGGGATTATTATTCGGAACGCCAACTCCGCATGAAGTAAAATTCGCGAAAATGCTGCAGGAAGCAATCCCTTCCATGGAAAAAATCCGTTTTATGAATTCCGGAACAGAAGCAGTCATGACGACAATTCGTGTTGCTCGTGCATATACTGGCAGAAACAAGGTAATTAAATTCGCTGGTTGTTACCACGGTCACTCGGATCCAATGCTAGTGGCAGCTGGTTCTGGCCCTTCTACCCTTGGCACTCCAGATTCTGCAGGTGTTCCTGCAGTAATTGCTGCTGATGTTATCACGGTTCCTTTCAATGATTTAGATGCATATAAAGATGCGCTGGAGAAATGGGGAGATCAAGTTGCTGCTGTTCTAGTAGAACCAATCGTTGGTAACTTCGGTATCGTAGAGCCTATTGAAGGATTTTTACAAGGAATCAATGAACTAACCCATAAAGCAGGCGCACTTGTTATTTATGATGAGGTTATTACAGCTTTCCGCTTTATGTACGGTGGAGCACAAGACTTATTAGGCGTGCAGCCTGACTTAACAGCATTAGGAAAAGTTATTGGCGGCGGTCTACCAATTGGCGCATACGGTGGTAAAAAAGAAATTATGGATCAAGTAGCCCCAGTTGGCCCAGCATACCAAGCAGGAACACATGCCGGAAACCCAGCATCTATCCAAGCAGGAATCGCCTGTCTCGAAGTATTAAAGCAAAAAGGTGTATACGATTATCTAGACAAATTAGGCGCATTGTTAGAAAAGGGCATTCTAGAAGCAGCAGCTCAATACAATGTTCCAATTACTATTAACCGCCTAAAAGGAGCGCTTACTGTCTTCTTTACAACCGAAAAAGTATACAACTACAAACAAGCAGAAAGCACAGATAGCGAAATGTTCGGCCGCTTCTTCAAACTATTAGTAGAACAAGGAATCATGCTAGCACCATCCAAATACGAAGCATGGTTCATCACAATCGCACACACAGAAGAAGACATCGAAGCAACCCTACACGCAGTAGACCAAGCATTAGCAACATTAAAAGAAGAGTATAAGTTTTAAATACTAGTTTGAGAAAAGGTTCAGAGGAATTCTGGACCTTTTTTTCATTTCCACCAAATTAGCACAGCCGACGAATCGTTCCCCTTCAATGGAAATTACCACCTATTAGAACGGATATTCTATACTCCTATTTCCACATTTCACCCATTTCAAATTTCTCAAATATATCAACAATATGTCCATTTTTTTAAAATCCATCGAAAAAAGAAAAAATCAGGCATTAGTCTATTGAAGTTAGCATCTAATCACTGTATAGTACAATATTGTGTTTACTTTTCGTGTTTTTCGCAAAAAGTAAGGGGTATAGGAAAATATTAAGATTTAAGGAAAGGATCACTTATTTATGACATTAGGAGCGCGCGTTCTGAAAACAGGGATCGCCATCGTTTTAGCTTTATTTCTAGCGCAACTATTAAATGCACCAACTCCTGTTTTCGCAGGAATTTCTGCCATTTTTGCCATACAACCAACCGTCTATCGGTCTTATTTATCAATTATTGAACAAGTACAAGGGAATATCATTGGCGCGATTATTGCAGTCATCTTTGTATTAAGCTTTGGCAACAATGTCTTTATTATTGGACTTGCAGCCATCATTGTTATTACTATCAACTTAAAATTAAACTTAGAAAAGACGATTACCTTATCTGTTGTTACATTAATCGCGATTATGGAATCACCTACCGATGATTTCATCACCTTTGCGGTTATTCGTTTCTCAACAGTGATGCTAGGAATACTTTCTGCATCCATCGTTAATCTGATTTTTCTACCGCCAAAGTATGAAAATAAATTGTACAATCAAATTTCCGACTTGAGTGAGGAAATAACGAAATGGATCCGCTTGAATATTAGACATGCATCTGAGCATGGCCTTTTAAAAAATGATATCGATAAAATGTCCGACCGATTAATGAGAATCGATCAGTTATATACACTGTACAAAGAAGAGCGTAATTACTTTAAAAGAACAACCTTATTAAAAACGAGAAAATTAGTTATTTATCGGCAAATGATTGCGACATTGAAGAAATCTTTTCAAACCTTGAAAAAGATTCATCGCTACGAAAATGAATTATTAAGCTTGCCAGAGGACTTGCAGAATATTATCCAACAGCAGCTAGATTGTCTTATTCACCACCATGAACATGTGATGCTCAAATTTATTGGAAAGGTAAAGCCAAATGTTGTTTTTGAAGAAGGCAGCATTTCCCTTGACCGCGACATGCTATTCCAAGAATTAATGCATTACTATAAAGAGACCGAGTCAACCGTGCACGAAAATGCAGAAGAGTTAAAGCAATATCATATGATGCAAATTGTCTCTGCTATCATTGAATATGACGAGAACGTAGAGCATCTTGATACGTTAATTACTTCTATCCAGGTTCATCATAATCATGAAGCAGAAGTAACGATTGAGGAATAAAAAAACGATCCAGAGCGAAAATGCTTCTGGATCGTTTTTTTAATTCCCCAATTGCTGTATTTGAAATAGATCATGATAATGACCTTGTAATTTCATCAGCTCATCGTGTGTGCCATCTTCCATGATTTTTCCGTGCTCGATTAAAATAATTCGATCTGCATGGGTAATCGTAGATAGACGATGGGCGACAATTAAGGTCGTTCTGTCTTTTGCTAGTTCTTCAAGTGCTTCTTGAATGGATTGTTCACTTTCTAAGTCTAAAGCAGAAGTTGCCTCGTCCAAAATTAAGATTGGCGGATTTTTCAAGAAAACGCGAGCAATCGCTACTCTTTGTTTCTGCCCTCCACTTAATTTCACGCCTCTTTCTCCTACTTTCGTTTCGTATCCTTCTGGCAGCTGCATAATAAAGTCATGGGCATTCGCAGCTTTTGCGGCAGCAATCACTTCCTCTTCCGTCGCATTCGGTCTTCCAATCATAATATTCTCTCTAATTGATTCACTGAAAAGAATATTTTCTTGAAGCACCATCCCGATTTGATCCCTTAAAGAACGGGCTTGTAAATCTCTTATATCCCTTCCATCTAAGAGAATCCTTCCACCTGTCACATCATAGAATCTTGGAATGAGACTAATAAGCGAAGATTTTCCTCCCCCACTCATTCCAACAAATGCGATTGTCTCTCCTTGCTTAATATGTAAGGAAACATTATCTAATACTTTCGGATCCTTTGTATCATAAGCAAAATCCACGTCTTCAAAAGCAATATCTCCTTTTACATTTACACAAGGAATGGCATTCGGCTTATCCTGAATATCATATTCTTCATCAATTAAATCAAATACCCGATCCATCGATGCGATGGATTGCGTTAATGTAGTAGATGAGTTCACTAATCTTCTTAATGGATTATACAATCTTTCAATATAGGCGAAAAATGCAATCATTGCTCCTAAGGTAAGATCGCCATTCAATACTTGATAGCCTGAATAGGCAATCACAAACAAAGGAGAAATATCGGTAATCGTATTCACAACAGCAAACGCCTTAGCATTCCATTTCGTATGATTGACCGCTTTTTCCAAGAAGGCATTATTATACTTTTGAAAATGCTTTTGTTCATGATCTTCCGTAGCAAAGCTTTTAATAACAGAAATCCCTTGCACTCGTTCATGCAAAAAGCTTTGTACCCCAGCTAGTGCCTGTGATCTTTCTCTTGTCAGCGTACGCAAATTCCCAAAGAAATAGCTCACGGATAACGCATAGAAAGGCAATAAAATGATCGAGACGAATGTTAGCTTAATATTCATCGTGAACATAATGCCGATCGTAATCAAAATCGTGACGGCATCTAACCATAAATTCATTAAGCCTGTTAAAATAAAGTTTTTCGTTTGTTCGACATCATTTATGACCCGAGAAATTACTTCTCCTGCACGGGTGTTGGAATAATATTTGAGACTTAATTTTTGCAGATGCATAAATAACTGGTCTCTGATATCGTATAGAATTTTATTAGAAGTCCATTGTGCGAAATATTGACGATAATATTCAATCGGTGGTCTCACCACAATAAAGATAATCGTCATGACAATCATGATTGTCCATAAATTGCTCATTTTGGTTGCCTGGGCTAAGTCTGGATTATTGATAATATCATCGATTACATACTTTAATAGCAATGGTATTAATAATGGGATGGCAAATTTAACAATGCCGATGATGATTGTTCCTATGATTTGCCAACGATAGGGCTTTACGAAGGCCATATATCTTTTAATACTGTCCACATATACTCCCCTCTCTATGTTGCTTTTGTTTTATTTCCTTTTTTGGTGTTTGGAAAACTTGATAGTATGTCTTTTTGTAAAATTGATCATTAAATTTGTTGCTTGTCTAAAGTTTTTTAAAAAATAATGAACGTCAGTTACCTTTTTTATCTTTTCGAGGACCGGATGGGCTTTGATAACCTCTCTCTGTTACCTTTTGCTCGCTTTCAAAACTGGATCGGGCTTAGATAGCCTTTCTCTGTTACCTTTTTCTCGCTTCCTTAACTGAAATGGGCTTAGATAGCCTCTCTCTGTTACCTTTTGCTCGCTTTCAAAGCTAGATCGGGCTTAGATAACCTTTCTCTGTTACCTTTTTCTCGCTTCCATAGCCGATTTGGGCTTAGATAGCCTTTCTCTGTTACCTTTTTCTCGCTTTCAAAGCTGGATCGGGCTTAGATAGCCTTTCTCTGTTACCTTTTGCTCGCTTTCTTAGCTGAAATGGGCTTAGATAGCCTTTCTCTGTTATCTTTTTCTCGCTTCCTTAACTGAAATGGGCTTAGATAGCCTTTCTCTGTTACCTTTTGCTCGCTTTCATAGCCGATTTGGGCTTAGATAGCCTTTCTCTGTTACCTTTTGATCACTTCCATAGCCAAATCGGGCTCTGATTAATCAAAACTCATCGCTCATTTTCATAAAGCAATGCTTCGTCTGTAAATCCTTCAACAACAATGAACCATTTTATCACTATTCTTTGCTAATGCATAAGAAAAAAGCCTGCTGAAATTCAACATGCTTTTTTCAGTCATCCATATTAACTTCTGTACGTTAAGTATCTTTCATACCACAAATCAACAAAATCTGGTGCAAAGGGACCTTTTCTTTGTCTTATCCATTGTACTAATTGATTTACTTGTGCCTTCAAAATTTGATCGATAACATCTGGATATTTCATTTCTTCTCGGTGACGCTCGTATTCGTCTTCATCTAGTAAATTAAATGTCATATCCGGGAAAATTTTGATGTCCAAATCATAATCAATATATTTAAGTGCCTCTCCATCATATATAAATGGTGAGCTTAGGTTGCAATAATAATGAATGCCATCTTCTCTAAGCATGCCAATGACATTAAACCATTGTTGCGAATGAAAGTAACAAATTGCAGGTTCACGAGTTACCCACGTTCTTCCATCTGATTCTGTAACAATTGTACGATCATTACCACCTATTATTAAGTTCTGCGTCCCTTTAAGTATCGTTGTTTCGTCCCAGATTCGATGGATGTGCCCATTATGCTTATAACTGTGAATTTGTATTGGTTCACCCTCGATAGGTACGCCCATTTTTCTTTCTCCCCTACTTTCTATTTACGGACGCTTTGTAACCTGTTACATACTAAAAAGCGATTCATTATTTCATTTAAGGCAACAAAGTACGATTCCTCTTTTTTCTTATTATAACGGTTCTCTAGTAAATTTAAAACAAAAGAACCATTGAAATTACACAATGGTTTGAAATATTCCATATTTTTTTATGAACTGGAAGATAATTTTAGCTCATTTTCTTGATAGACCCGAATGACTTTTTCTGTTTGCATTTCAAAGATTTGTTGTATTTGTTTGAGCTCTTCTTTCATTTTGCCGATTTCTATTTGTACTTCTTTTAATTCGGTTTCTTTTTGCAGCATTTGTAATTGTGCTTCAATTTCTTCGCACCGTTCTAATTCTCCTTGTAAATATAATAGTTTTTCCATAATTCGCATTTGCTCTCCTACTAAACCGTTAAATACATCCATGAAAAAACACATCCTACTCTTATTTTTAGGTTCTGTATAGTTTTGCTTGTTTGATTTTTAAGGAACAGTCCTTTTATCTATAAAATCTTTCTTTAACTATTTCTTCGTATGTATATTAATTCCTTTGACTACTTCTGTAGACTAAGAAGAAGTTTTGTCGAACTTTTTTTAAATTGGTAAATTGTTTTTCTAAAGATATTTCAATGGGAGCATAAAAGTATGATGGCTGTAAAAAAAGCAAAGGGCACTCTCCCGTAAGTGAAGTGCCCTTTGTTTGCATTATTTGCTTGAGTTTTGAGATTTTTTAGCTTCTGCTTGTTGGTTGAATTTTTTTACTTCAGCAGCATTAGTTTCGCTTGCAAATTCAGTACCAAATTGACCTTGTTGGCCAGCAGATTGAGCGTTTTGTTGTTTTACTTCTTGAATGTTAGTTCCAGATTGAGTAAGACCAGCTTTTTTTGCCATGAATATCACCTCCACGCATATTAATTTGTCCCAGACATTTCGGTTCTATCCAAAGAATTTCATTACCAATAAAACCCACCTTTCAAAAAACAAAAAGAGAATTCTCCTAAATAGGAAAATTCCCTTTTCTACTTATACTAATAAAGAAATACCACCATCAACAATAATCGTTTGTCCTCTAATCATGCTTGCATCATCGCTTACTAAAAACATGACTGCATTCACGAGATCTTCCATTTCCACCATTCTTCCCGCTGGCGTTTTATCAGCTGCCGCTTGAAGCAATTCTTCTCTGTTTGGAAAATGCGTTAACGCTTCTGTATCAACCGCTCCACCAGAAACGGCATTTACTACGATATTTAACGGTGCTAATTCTACTGCTAAATATCTCGTTAACGCTTCAACCGCTGCCTTACTTACACCAACCGTTGTATAGTTTTCTAAATAGCGAATCGCCCCTAATGAACTGATGCTAACAATTTTGCCGCCTTTATCCATTAGCTTTGCCGCTTCTTGTGCACAGAATAATAGTGCTTTCGTGTTTATATTCATTGTCCAATTCCAATGAGACTCTTCTAATTCCATAATCGGTCTTAATACACCAGATGCTGCATTATTAACAAAAACATCTAAACGCCCAAATTCTGCTTTTATCTCTGCAAACATTGCTTTAATTTTATCTACATCGCCAACATTTGCTTTTACTAAAAGAACTTTTCTCCCTAATGCCGTAATTTCATCAGCAGTTTCTTGCGCTGCCTTTTTACTTCTTGCATAGTTAACAACAATGTCATAGCCCTCTTTTGCTAAGCGAATCGCTGTTGCTTTTCCTATGCCTCTACTGCTTCCTGTAATTAATGCTACTTTGTTTGTCATACTTTTTAATTCCTTTCCCATCCATTTACTTTTCATTTTACCTCTATTGATGCATAGTTCGCAATCAACATTAGCACAATAGGTATGGACACCGGTTAAGTAAAGGAAGGTAATAGATGATGTATGATGGTAGAGATATGACCCAATTAGCAATGATGGCTAAATCTGACTGGAAGGATAACGAGCTTGCCCACTTCCATCACTCCCTCCAGCAAATGACTCCCTATTTAAATAGCGAAGGAGCAAGCATTCACCGTGAAATAATAGAGGAGATTGAAAATAGAGGCGGGTTAAAAAGAAACGTAGCAGAGTAATGTGTAGAGGGGTAACCAACTACGGTCACCCCTTATTCACTTGCTCCGGTAAAAACTTCAGCATCTTTTGATGAGACACTGGGAATGGGAAAGGTTCAATTTCTTCCGCATTCACCCTTCGTAAATCTTCCTTTTCCTCTTTCAAATCAATCAATTTTCCACTATAGACATTGATGTTCCAAATTAAATGAGAAAAGACATGTTCAATTCTAGTAATCATTTCGCCAACTTCTACCGTTGCCTGATAGTCTTCTAAAAGCTTTTCCTCTAACTGTGCTTTCTCGCTTGTTAACACTTGAACGATTTCCATATTCGGGAATTCCCATAGATTTGCAAGCAATCCTGTACTAGGTCGTCTATGAATCAATGTTCTTCCACCTTCATCTGTCAAAACGACTGCAGCAAGCTGAAGCGACTTTTGCTTCTTGCTTTTTGTTTTAATCGGCAGCTCTGTAACTGTTCCTTCATCAAACGCATGACAATGCTCTCTCACAGGACAAAGCAAACAAGACGGCGAAGTAGGTGTACAAATTAACGCACCCAATTCCATCAGCGCTTGATTAAAATAAGATGGATTCTCATGGGAAATGAGAACACGAACAGCCTCTTCAAATGTTTTTCTTGTTTTCGGCTTAGCAATGTCTTCCCATATCGAAAGAATTCTCGATAGAACCCTCATGACATTTCCATCGACTGCAGGCTCAGGAACACCATATGCAATGCTTAAAATTGCTCCTGCAGTATATGGACCAACACCCTTTAAGTTGGAAATTTCTTTCGGAGAATCCGGCACCTTCCCTTCATACTTTTCATGGACTTCTTTGACAGCATCATGTAAATTTCGTGCTCTGGAATAATAGCCTAATCCTTCCCAAGCCTTTAATACTTTTTCTTCTTCCGCTTTAGACAATGCTTCTATTGTTGGAAATTGAGAAATAAATCGGTTGAAATATGGGATAACCGTATCAACCTTGGTCTGCTGAAGCATGATTTCAGACACCCATACTTTATAAGGATCCTTATCTTTTCTCCACGGAAGATCTCTTTGTTCCTTGCTAAACCAATTTAATAAATCCTCTCTAAATTGCTCTACATTCACTTGGTTCTTAATCTTTTCTTGCCTTTCTGTCACTATAAACCTCCATATGTTAATTATTAATTTTTTTTGGGAATAACAAGGTATAAACTTCTTTTTATTCTATTGGACATAGCATGCATCATAGGATGAAATGGGATAGAATGAAAGTATCACAAATCTTACTTACGAAGCGATACCCTCGCCAATAGATTTAATGATATGAAAGTAAGTATAAATAAGTAAATTTGTCTCATTTTAAATAAGAGAACCATTTTTTATAAAAATTACGCGATTGTCCGATTGTTTGACATTGTTATTTGTTATTTAATAACATTATCCGACTTTATCGTGAATACACAATTCTTTCGCTGTTTGTAGTGTATCTTTTGTTAAGCGAAAAGAAAAGCATATTTTAATTGTAATTATGGTGTTTTCATCCAAATAATAACGGAGAAAAATCAGGGAGGTTTGGTATTTTGGATACAGGAACACATATTGTCATGGGAATTGCACTTGGTGGGTTAGCCACGTTAGACCCCGTTGTTGCTTTAAGTCCAGTAACAGCAACAAGTGTCATGATTGGCACAATAGTCGGCTCTCAAATACCAGATATCGATACGGTTCTAAAATTAAGAAATAATGCTGTATATATACGAAATCATCGCGGCGTGACGCATTCCATACCTGCGGTCATTTTATGGCCTCTTCTTATCATAGCGGTCATCTACCCATTTTCATCAGAAGCAAATTTGCTTCATTTATGGCTGTGGACCTTCTTAGCGGTTTTCCTGCATGTTTTTGTCGATATTTTTAATGCTTACGGTACACAGGCTCTGCGTCCTATTACAAATAAATGGGTTGCTTTAGGTATTATCAACACATTTGATCCAATCATTTTCTCTCTGCATATTATAGCTATTCTATTTTGGGCGTTTGGCTCAAACCCAGGGTATACCTTTTTAACGCTTTTCATCGTGCTTATCGGCTATTATCTGCTTCGCATTTTCACGCAGCAGCAAGTTAAAACAAATGTGAAAAAAATGATTCCTGATGCGACTGAAATCATTTTATCACCAACAATGAGGTATAACCATTGGCGTATTGCTGTTATGACAGAGAACTCCTTCTATGTTGGCCGTTCGCATCAGCATGAAATCGAAATTTACGATAAATTCCATCGTATTCCGATTCCTAATACACCCGTTCTTGCAGCAGCTCAAAAAGATAAGAACCTAGCTGCATTCTTATCCTTTTCTCCTGTATTTCGTTGGGAGGTCACGGAGCTAGAAGATCAGTACCAAGTCCGTTTTATTGATTTACGCTATCGAAGTAATGGACACTATCCATTTGTCGCTGTTGTTCATCTCGATTTAAACTTAAACATTATTACCTCCTACACAGGTTGGATCTTTAGTGAAGATAAGCTTAAAAAGAAACTCGACATCCTAACGAATTAACATAAGACAGGTCGACTTCGAAGTCGACCTGTCTTATGTTATATGCATTTTTTAATGTAATTTCTTTTTATCATCTGTAAGGAATTCTTTATATTTTGGATTTTCCGCGACAAATTCATGGAGCTTTTCTCCATAGTTTTCAATCCACTGACTGACAACTTTTTCTGTCACTTCTTCTCCTTGATATTTCCGACCGGCTTTTGCATATGTTGCCTCAAAATCTTCCCATAATAATTCAACCCATGTTTGTGCTTGCCCTACCGAAATAAAAGAATTAAGCTCCAATAACCGTTCGACTAGCTTTTTCTGTGCTTCATGCATCGTTGATCCCTTCTTTCTTTTTCTGTTTTTACTTATAGATTGCAGGTGGATAACAAATACTATCCGTAGTAATAAACAAATAAAAAGTTTATTACCGTTTACTTAGTTGATACTTGGAGGTATAACGATGGGAAATGTAGATAACACAAATGATGTGAAGCTTGAAGGGGAACCGAGAGCTAAAGCAGAATTCGCTTCTAAAAGAGCAAATGGTACAATCAATACACATCCTCAAGAGAGAATGCACGCTTCCTCTCATCGCAGACCGAAAAAGTAAGGAAGCAGCTTTTCATTCTTTTGGAAAGAAGGAGAGACCATTTATGGTCCCTCCGCTCCTTTCCTCAGCCCTTCTTTTTCAATAGCGCAATCGGAATGCCTTCTTCTTGGCTTCCTTCTATTTTTCGTTTTCCCCAGGCAAACACACCATTCATATAATCAATTTGAAAAAAAACTCCTGGATCGCCTTCTATTTCATATACTTCATTCGCTTTAAATTCTTTTGGATCTAATAAATAAGATTTTGCGAGAACTGCTTTTCTTTCTAAAACAGCATATTCATTAATCATTCCAAGCTGTTCCGCTTTTTTTGCTTGATCATTTAAAGTGGATATTTCCATACGGAGCTCATGTTCTGTCATCATGCTATATCTTTTTGTCAGCATTTTTTTCCCTCCACTACAAACTAGTGTAATAAAATTCGCTATATTCGGCAAAAAATTAGCTTTTATAAATTACTTTTTCTCAAAATTAACCTGCAGCTTAAATCCGCAAATAATTTTCCTTATCGAAAAACAGCAACCAAATTACATTTCATTGTCGATTTCATCTAAATACTGTTCGATAAGGTCCATCGAGAATCCTTTTCGATATAAAAATTGTTTCATTTTTTGCGTGAATTCATAGCCTGTAAATTTCGCGAATTTCCTTAAAGCCTTCTCGCCATGAATCCGAATGGTTTCTAATTCATCGCTATCCATTTCAAAAACCTCTGGCATCCTTTTTATTTCCTGAATAATAGCAGTTGTATATCCTTTCCGAACAAGCGTTTGCTCTAATTTCTGCATTAGAACTTTCTTGGAATCCTTTTTATTTCCCGCTAAAAATTTAACCATGATTTTTTGGGCAGACTGAATTTGATCCTCATATGCAAACTCTTCCATGGCGCGCTCGATTAATTCCATTGGAACTCCTTTTTCTTTCAGTTCTCTTTTAATCGTTTCTGGTCCCTTTGTTGTTGTATTCCGCTGTGTCCGAACATAGGAAAATGCATAGTCCTCATCATCGATAAATTTCATATCCTTTAATTTTGCCATTACTTCTGATACAAATGAATCGTTTTCCATTTTAGCGGAGAGATGTTTTCTTACTTCCATTTCTGTTCTTTTCACTTTAGCCAAATACCTTACTGCCATGTGGTAGCCTTTTCTTATTTCATCCGTATATTGAATTTCATTTAATAAGAGTGAATCTAATTCCATCCCTTTTCGCAACTGATACTTAATTAATACAGTTTCATCTACACTAAATGCATAAACATCTTTCCCTTGCTTCACCGTAAAAATATTGTACCGGTCATTCAATTCCTTTTGTCTTGTAATTTTACTAATAATCATCCTATCACCACATCATCATCTATTGTAGCCTTCTATACTCCCAGCCTAAAAGAGAAATTATCCTCAAACACATTTACTTCTACTTAAAATGTAGCATAGAAAAGGATGAATAGCAGTACTTTTGCCTTTGGAATCCTTCCAATATTTCATACCCTTAAGCGAATCTATTTCACTTAACTAGGAAATAATAAAGAACATACTTGTAATTAGAAAGGAATGATAATAAATGGAAGGAAAGAAAAAACAAAAACCAAAGCATACATTATCTAGCATGCAAGCAGTAAACTATCAGCATGAATTTAAAAAGGCAGATCGGGCCGCTAGCAGAAAAGATACTAAATAATAAAAACATTTCCTACTTCGGGAGAGAATCCTTACAACCATTCTCTCCTGCTCCCTTGTGGAAAACCCTTACATTTTTGTGGATAATGTGGATAATTCTGTGGAATACTTTCTTTTCAGCATTTTTCTTGTGAGTAAATAAGTTGATAACCAGGATGTTTATCCACAGATGATAGTAGTTATTATTTTCTGAAAATACAACAAAAAGGGCCTTTCCATTCTCATGGCTAAGACCCTTTTTAAAAAATAGTATGATATAATTGCATAAACGAATCCTTTTAGATGATTTCTTTCTTGTATCTTCTTTCTTCTAATGCATGAGTTTGATTATAGTAGAAAATGTATTTTTGAAAATAATGATTTCTTTCTAAGCCCCCCCTCGCCTTGTTTGATTTTTGCGAATATTTATCTGCTAGTCGTTTACTATGTCTGATTTTTATTATTAGTAAAACAGATTTCATCATTCTCCCCCTTTAAAAATTCTTAATAACGAACATATTGTTAATTTTTTTATATACAACCTTATTTATTCGTTATTAAGAACACTTAGATATAAATCCCCCTCTATATGTTTAAATATAAGCCCATTCGTTCTTTATGTCAATGCACATTTGTTTTTTATAAAGAACGACTCGTAGTAATTTTCAGACCAATAAAAAAGTCGAATTCAATTTAACGTGAATTCGACTTTTTTTGCTTAAGAAAGAAACGCTCTTTCTTGTGAAACTATTTCGGTAATATCCTTCAATATTACTTCCTTTTCCAGATAGCTTGATTTAATGCCAAAGTGTGGCTCAATATATTCTATCGCCTTGTTGCCCATCAATAATAGCTTTACTGCTCGATAAGGCATATTAATACCAGCAAGACAGCTATAATGTAGACCCCCAGACATTCTTGGGTTAATCTCTAATAATTTTGGTTTGCCCTCTTTATATTTCACTTGAATATTATAAACAAAGGGAATCTCTAATACTTGGTTTATTTTCTCCGCTAACGTTATTAATTCTTGATTCTTTTCTAATTCCCTGATTCTTCCTTTTCCCTTTTTCCTTGGGATAGCCGCCATTAACTCTCCATCATACGCTAAACAATCAATGCTATATTCTGTTCCATCCAAATATTCTAACACCATTAAAGGCGGAAATTCTGATTGCTGTTTTAATATATGGTAGATATGTTCAAATGTGATTTTATGGGAAACACCGTTGTAAAATAGTTCCTCAATAGTAGCTAAGCGCTCTTGTATTATTCGAAAACCATTTCCTCCTTCCCCTATTACAGGCTTAAAGCAGACCGTATGACCTTTCTCTTTTAAAGCGTAATAAGCCTCTTTAAAAGCTTCTGCATTCGTTACTATAAAGTAATCAGGAATAGAAACATACTCCTTTAATAAAGAATGATTCTCTATTAATTGATAGGTAGCTTCTTTGTCATCGAGCATTTCCATCAAATGAGCATCTGGGCAAACAAGCACCTTCACTCCTAATGCATTAAATTCCTTTAGATGCTTTGCAATAAGGACATTTTCCTTTCTTGGTACAAATATATCAATCGAATGGGTTCTACAAAACGCTAAACAAAATTGAAGATAATCTTCTCCTGTAATACTCGGTTCTTTAAAAGCAGCATCACAATAGCTTAAGTATAGGGCATTTTCATTGTTAGAAGTTCCATATACTTCAAATTCAATTCCATCTGAATTATAGCGAATCATATCAATAAAATGTGCAACTGTTGTGAACCATTGGTTAAACCAAATTCTTTTCTTCATTTCTCTATCCTTTCAGCTATACTAATGATTACCATTTTTTAGCTTCTCTTTAAAATTTTTAGTATGTATAATCCACCTTCATTTTATTCTTGATGCTAAGCAAAAGTTCGACAAGTACCTCCAAATTCCTGCAACACCCAGCAAAATTCACGGAAAGTTCTAATTTTTTATTCTGTTTCAAGTCTTTAAATTTAGGGAAAATATAAAAAAAATAATACTTTTATTTGTATAGACAGATTCTAATTTGCACTATTCTATTAGGCTCATGCTATAATTAATAAATAAGTATTAATTTTGTAAAAAATGTTAAAAAGGAGATCTGTTTATGACAAAATTCACTGGCTACATAGGCACATATACAAAGAAAACGAGTAAAGGCATTTATTCCTTTGTACTAGACACAGACGAGAAAAAAATCACAGATGTTTCTCTTGCAGCTGAAATTGAAAACCCTACCTATTTAACGATTAGCAAAGATAATGAACATCTATTCGCAGTGGGTAAAGAAGGTTCTACAGGCGGAGTTTCTGCTTATTCTATCAATGCTGACGGCAGTCTATCGTTAATTAATAGCGAATATTCTGAAGGAGCCTCTCCTTGCCATGTAAGTGTGGATGCAGATAAAACAATTGTACTTTCTGCAAACTATCACAAAGGAACTGCTGAATCCTATCCGGTAAATACAGCAGATGGATCCGTAGACAGTGTTGCATCTATTATTGAACATTCTGGTACAGGCCCTAACACGGCACGCCAAGAAAAACCGCATATGCACTTCACTGGTTTTACTCCAAATGATCAATATGCTGTATCTGTTGATTTAGGAACAGACCGTGTAGATACTTATAAGCTTGTTGACAGTAAGCTTGAAGAAGTTAGCAGTTTATCCGTTAAACCTGGTAGTGGCCCACGCCATATCGCCTTCCATCCTAATGGAAAATTTGCTTATGTCATGACAGAATTAAGCAATGAAGTCATTGCTTTATCCTTTAACTCCGAAACGGGAGCATTTGAAGAATTACAATACATCTCAACCTTACCAATTGATTTCACAGAAAATAGCCAAGGAAGCGCGATTCATCTTTCTTCCGATGGAAATTTTGTTTATGCTGGTAACCGTGGCCATAACTCCATTGCAATCTTCAGCGTTAATGGTGAAACTGGTCAACTAACATTTATTGAACGAACTTCTACAGAAGGAAACTGGCCAAGAGATTTTGTTTTAGATCCGACAGAACAATTCCTACTTGCATCAAATGAACAATCGGATACACTTACTTTATTTGAAAGAGATACCGTTACTGGAAAGCTTACTCTACTGCAATCAGAAATACAGGCACCAGAACCAGTTTGTGTTAAGTTTTTAAATAATTAAGTTATTGTGAAAAGCGGAGGGCACCCGTTTAGGGGCGTGTGGGGTGGAGCGACCTTTCCTGAGATAAACGAAGAGCGATAGCGATTCGATGTTGACTTATCGTAGGGAAAAGGTTGTGAATCCCATCAGCCCCTGGGTGCCCGGAGCTAGACACCAAATTAACTTTAGAAAACTTTATTTCCTTAACAGTTAAGAAAGTGGAGATGGGCAATAGCCATCTCCTTTTTTGGTTTCTTACGTTTTTAAGCTAAATAGGCTTCCTGAACTTGTTTATTCGTAATGAGTTCTTCTCCCGTTCCTTCTAGCACAATTTCTCCTGTTTGAATAACATAACCCCGATTCGCAATTTGCAAGGCTTGGAAAGCATTTTGTTCTACTAGCAATATTGTCATCCCTTGTTTATTAAGCTCTTTTATAATTTCAAAGATTTGTTCTACGATGATAGGAGCAAGCCCCATCGATGGTTCATCTAGCATAAGCACCTCTGGCTGCATCATGAGCGCACGCCCAATGGCAAGCATTTGCTGCTCTCCTCCACTCATCGTTCCGCCTTTTTGCTCCACTCTTTCTTTTAATCTAGGAAAATATTCAAATACTTTTTGCATTCTTGTTTCGATTAATTGTTTATCCTTTACTGCAAATGCACCAATTAAGAGATTTTCTCGTACCGAAAGCTTGGGAAAAATTCGTCTTCCCTCTGGCACTTGCGAAATTCCCAAAACGGCTGTCTTATGTGCCGCTATATTGGCAATATCCTTTCCATTATAAAGAATACTGCCTGTTTTTATCGGGACCTGCCCACTAATTGATTTAAGGGTTGTAGATTTGCCAGCACCATTGCTTCCGATTAGGGTAACAATTTCGCCCTTGTCCACATGCAAACTAATTCCTTTTAGCGCTTGTATGCCACCGTACCATGCCTCTATTCCTGTTAATTCTAGTATCTTGTCCACGCTGCTACCCCCTTTAAGCAAATGATACTGCTCCTTTTCCTAAATAGGCTTCAATTACCTTCGGATTAGAACGAATATCTTCAGGACCACCTTCTGCAATTTTCTCTCCATGATCCAATACAATGATATGATTTGAAATTTCCATCACTAGCTTCATATCATGTTCAATTAGAATAATCGTCAAATCGTACTTTTTACACATATCTTGAATTAAATTTGTTAAAAGACTCGTTTCCTTTGGGTTCATACCAGCAGCAGGCTCATCTAATAATAAAATGCTAGGCTTTGTGGCTAAAGCACGAGCAATTTCTAGTCTCCGTTGCGCCCCATAGGACAAATTTCCAGCTGCTTCATTTAATAGATTAGCAAGCCCAACATATTCCAAAATCCGATATGCCTCTTTCATGGCTTCCTCTTCTTCATGTCTTGCCTTTGGCAATTGCAGCAAGGTTCCAATCAAGCTTCCTCTGATATGGTTATGCATGCCAACCATGACATTTTCCAATACCGTAATATCACTAAAAAGCCGGATATTCTGAAACGTTCTTGAAATCCCTTGTCTCGCTACTACATGTGGCTTAAATCCAGCAATCGCCTTTCCATCTAGCAATATTTGTCCAGAGGTCGGTTTATACACGCCTGTTATCATATTAAAAAAAGTAGTTTTTCCAGCACCATTCGGCCCAATAACGGCTGTAATCGAATTCTTTTCGACTGTCATATCAATATTGGCATTTGCTACAAGACCGCCAAATGTTTTTGTTAATCCTTTCACCTCGAGTATATTCACTTGATGCTCCTCCTTAAGCAATTAGAGTAGATTACTGTTTTTCTGTTATGCTCTCTTTTAATTTCTTTTCATTAAACTTCTTATTTTTAGCAGGTATCAATCCTTGAGGACGATATAAGGTCATAATAATTAAAAGTGCACCGAAGATGAATCTTTGCATTTTTGCTGGAGACAAGGCATCAGGAATGGTTGTTACTTGACTTAACCATCCAGTTAACTCTGTTAATACCTGTAAATTCAAAATGGTAACGACTGCTGCTCCCAAAATAACGCCTGGTACGCTTCCCATTCCTCCTAAAATAACCATTACGAGAATGGTCGTAGATTCTAAGTAAGTGAAACTCGTCGGATCAACAAACATTTGCTTAGCCGCAAAGACAACTCCCATCATTCCAGAAAAGGATGCACCGATAGCAAATGCCGTTAATTTTGTTTTTACAAGAGGAATTCCCATTGCCTGTGCAGCAATCTCATTTTCTCTTACCGCTTTCCAAGATCGTCCTAATTTTGTATGCTCCATTCTAGTAACCGCATAAATTACAATAATGAACATTACTAGCACAATATAATAGAATTGATTAGGCTGGGATAAAGTGATTCCAAAAATTTCTGGCTGTTGGATACTTGGAAGGCCCATCGCTCCATTCGTAATGTTTACTGGTTTATCTAAGTTATTAAAAACAATCCGGATTATTTCACCAAAACCTAAGGTTACAATAGCTAAATAATCTCCTTTAACCCTCAACACAGGAATCCCTAATAATACGCCAAATAATGCCGCAACAAATAACCCGATTATGATAAAAAACCAAAAGCTATTTCCAGACAAAGGATACGTTCCAAAGGGCATAAAATTATTAGCTTGCGCAGTAGCAAAAATACCATATGTATATGCTCCCACAGCAAAGAAGGCAACAAACCCTAAATCAAGCAACCCAGCAAGACCGACAACGATATTCAGACCTAGTGCCATACATACATAAATTCCTACCATCGTTGCTACTTCCATATAAGCCTGATAGGAAGGTCCTTGACTAGCTGACATTGGTAATACAATTACTAAAATAAGTAAGGCGATTGCCCACTTCATTTTATTTCCTAGATTCATATAATAAAGAAGTAGTAGCGATAATAGTAGAAGTAAAAAGGCAATAACTGACTTTTGCGAAAAGGCCAAGGCTGCAGTAGTAACCAATACATATGCAAAGAAAAGAATGATTTGTGCAACCTTATTAGTTTGGATTGTTTTGATCATGTTAGCCATCTTTTACACCTACACTTTCTCTGCTACGGCTTTGCCAAATAAGCCTTCTGGTTTAAAAATAAGAACGATAATTAATATGGCAAATGCGACAACATCTTTATATTCTGCCCCCATCACGCCACCAGTAATGATTGATAGATTGGCAGCTGTAAACATTTCAATTAATCCAATCAGCATGCCGCCAAACATTGCTCCACGGATATTGCCAATTCCGCCTAAAACCGCTGCTGTAAAAGCTTTAAGCCCTAGTATAAATCCTATATAAGGATCGATTGTTCCATACTGTACCGCAAATAATACTCCCGTTGCACCACCTAAAGCAGATCCTACAAAAAAGGTAACAGAAATTACTTTGTTCACATTAATTGACATTAAAGAGGCTGTATCTCTATCCTGAGCAACAGCTCGCATTGCCATGCCCCATCTCGTTTTATTAACGAAGAAATCTAATCCCACCATTAAAATGACAGCGACAATAATTACAACAAGAAACGAACTTTTAAAGCTTGCTGCATGAGAACCGAAAACGGATCCGATGCTAATCTTATCGGAGAATAGACTAGGTGATGTTAAGATATAATTTCCTTTGAATAATTCCGTAATAAAACGAACAATATCCTGCAATAGAAAGGAAATACCAATTGCTGAAATTAGAGCGATTAGCTTTGGCGCCTTCCGAAGCGGACGATAAGCAACTCTTTCAATTCCCATTCCTAAAAATCCTGTGATGAGACTAGTAATTAGAAGCATAATAATTAGCGATACAACCGCTGGTAACATGGATGTCCATCCTAAGCTTGTTAAAACGATTAAGACAGCTGTCCCAATGAATGCTCCGGACATGAATATTTCTCCGTGAGCGAAGTTTATTAATTCTAAAATTCCATAAACCATTGTGTACCCTAATGCAATAACGGCATATACAGCTCCTAATGTTAATCCATCAATTAAAACTTGCGGTAATGTTTGTAAGATTTCAGTTAGCATTCTCTTCCCCACACTTTTGATTTAATGGTGTTTAGTAGATAGATAGTAGCAATGAAACCCGTTATTTCCGCTACGGGCAATTGCTCTCCGCGGGGAGGGATGGGAGCCTCCTCGGCTTCGCCTGTGGGGTCTCCCATTTCCCTCATCTCCCGCAGGAGTCAAGTGTCTTCCGCTCCAATCAACTCAGAAATTTAAACGTTTAATAGTTAATATCTATCTACTAATAATAAATAATGAAACTTAAATTGGTAGACTTCTCTGGTTATGTAAATCAATTTCAAAATAAAAAGGGTACAGGTTGATCCATACCCTTTCTATCTTCTAGTTTATTGGCTGATTTCTCCATCTAATGTAGCTGGATATTTTGCTTCATCAAATTTGTAGATAAAAATTTTCGCGAATTTATTATCACCTTTATCGTCAAATCCAACTTCTGTAACTACCCCTTTGTAGTCTTGTGTTGCACGTACAGCTTTTGTCACGTCTTCACGTGATGGCAATTTGTTATCATTATCTTTAATTGCTTTTTCAATACCTGCTAGCAATACAGCAGCTGAATCGTATGCATATGCAGAATAGGATTCAATGCTTTTGCCAAAAGCTGCTTTATAGTCTTCAGCAAATTTAGAACCTTCCTCTGACTTTGTTGTGTCACCAGCAACGGAAGTAATAAATGTATTTATAACCGCGTCCCCAGCAATCTCAACGAAAGTAGATGAGTCTAATCCATCTCCACCCATGAATGGAATATCTAGTCCTTTTTCACGTGCTTGTTTAACAAGGATTCCACCTTCTGCATAAAGACCACCGAAATAGATTAAGTCAGGCTTTTTAGAAGCTACTTGGTTTAAAACACCATTAAAGTCTTTTTCACCAACTGTAATTCCTTCATATCCTACAATTTCTGCTCCTAACTCTTCAGCAGCAGTTTTAAAAGCATCTGCTAGTCCAGAACCATATGCTGTTTTATCTTGCACAACAAATATTTTCTTTGCACCTAATTTTTCCACTGCATATTTTGCACCTGCTGGTCCTTGGAAGTCATCACGTGCAACAACACGGCTAACTGTTTTTAAACCGCGATCTGTAAAGTCCGTTGCAGTACTTGCAGGAGATATACTTACAAGATTATTTTTCTCATACACTTCAGATGCCGGGATGGAAACACCTGAATTTAAGTGTCCCACTACTCCTAATACGGATTGATCAGCAACAACTAAGTTAGCATTCGCAACTCCTTTTTTGGGATCTCCTTGATCATCTTGTGCGTCTAATTTAAGTTCAAAACCTAATTCAGCAAATGTATCCTTTTGTTGATCAATTGCTAGTTGCGCTCCTAATTTAATTGCTTCTCCTAAGGTTGCGCTACCTCCAGAAAGCGGGGATTGCGTAACGATTTTGATTACCTTTTTGTCTCCTGATTCTTCTCCATCAGAGTTTGCATTTGAAGCACAGCCACTCATAAATCCTAGTGCTAATGTTGCTGTCATAGCTAAAGAAAGTACTTTTTTGGATAACATAGTATGCCCCCTATAATTGTCTTTTTCTCTATGAAGCTACGGGATTTTTTCCCAATTGCTCCTTATTCCATGTATGGATTATAATCCTCTTCTAGACAAGTGTCTTTTATATTGTTAGATATTCTGACGTTATATTTTCTAAAAAATGAATATATTCTGACATTTTTCTTCGTATTTCGAAATGATTGGTAGGATCAACAACATTTTTCTAGTTTTTCTATATAGTGGACCTGCTTTTGAAAAGTGAAGTCATAGCAGTGGAAGGATGGATTACGACTAGTTTGGATAGATAGAAAGATGGAGAGTGCTGGATTTTTTAGAGGAAGTTAATAAAACTATTGATTGGTTAAGAGATTAGCATTATTGGAGAGAATTTGACTGTTTTATAGCTAAATCGGCTATTCTCTAGCATTTATTAGATAAGCTAGTCAGGAATTAGAGCTGAACTCAATTAGATAGAAACCAAGATTAATCGATATCAGCCAAACTCCCTCCAACCAACTATCATCCCCAAGGCATATCGGTACTAATAACATTGGCAAATGCTTTGCTATGCTCTCTTCTATCTTTGCGGATTTTCACTCGTTGTTCCGCTGTATTGTAGAGCATTGCTTCTTCCTCCGATTGGGGAATGACTTTAGCAACTCGTTTTGGCTTGCCATTTTCATCTAAGGCAACAAATGTTAAAAATGAGGTAGCAGCAAGTCTTCTTTCGCCTGTTTTAAGATTTTCTGCTATTACCTTCACAAATACTTCCATCGAAGATTTGCCTGTATGTGTTACATATGATTCTAAACATACTGAGTCAGTGGGGCGAATGGGAAAAAGGAAATCAACAGAGTCCGTTGAAGCTGTCACCACATCACTCCTTGAATGTCTCGATGCAGAGATAGAAGCTACATCATCTATATAACTCATTAGCTTTCCACCAAATAATGTATTATGATTATTTGTATCAATAGGGAATATTCGGCTTGTTTTAACTACCAAAGATTCCTTGCAATATTTTTCTTGTTGAACCATCATCTCCGAACAACCCCTTCCTTTATTTTATGCAAGTAATGGAAATTGCAATAAAAATATTGTAGAGGAACGTTCTGAATTTTGTAAAGATAAATGCCCTCCTTGTGCTTTTGCTAAAAGAAGGCTATATGGTAATCCTAAACCTAGGCCACGCTCGATATCTTTCTTATTCTTTCCCCGATAGAATCGTTCAAAAATATAATCCTGCTCATCTTCTGGAATACCATAGCCATTATCCTCTACCAAAATGTTTACATTCTGTTGGTCATAGGTTAGGCTGATGGTTATTTTTCCATTTTGCTTTCCCTTGATTGCATGTAAACTATTATTTAATAGATTGACGATGATTTGCTGAAAACGTACACTATCTAGCATAGCATAAAGCGGTTTCTCTGGATTTATAAAGGTTATCTCCGTAGTTGCTAAAGCGTCTCCATGGACAATTTCCCATTGATAAATAATTTCCTTTAACGTGGCCTGTACATTTAGCTTTTCCTTATTCACTTTAATCGAACCTGCACTAAAGCTATTAAAATCCAGTAAATCCTCCACCATATTCTGTAGTCTTCCCGCTTCCTTCAAACTCATTGTTAAAAATTGTTTTTTCTTATTATCAGGTATGACATTGTCATTTACAGCTTGTATTAATGCACTAATAGAAGTGATCGGTGTCTTTAATTCATGGGTGACACCTGCAAGTAATTGGGTCCGCAAACTTTCTAATGCATATAGCCTTTTTGTCATTTCATTAAACGATAAAACCAATTGGTAAAGTTCTTTTTCCTGCACATCTTCATTTAACTTAATATGATAATTTCCATTCATTAAATGTTGGGCAGCACTGGCAACCTCTTCTACGGGCTTTGCTAGTTTTTTAGACAAGAAATAAATGACAAACCAGCCAAGAAGCGCTAAACTCAGCAGCAATAATCCTAGCAATTGATATTCTTCTTTATTTAAATGTTGTAGCTGATTATGAGGCTGAATAATATAGACAGAACCTATTTGCTCCCCTCCATTTATAATGGGAGCAATGACAACAGATGCTCTTTGCTTATTCCATAGCGTTACTTTTTTAATGGTTAATTCACTTACTAAAGGCAAAGACTCAATCAACTGCTGACTTTCTAGAGAACTTAGAGGAAAATTCTGATTCAGAGAACGGACATTTCCTGAAGTATCTTTAAGAAAGGCATCTAGTGGCTGTCCTTCATTAATAAATTTCTGTCTATCCTGCAAAAACGGTAGCCGAATATCTTTGAGCCTTCCTTCCTCCATCTCATTGGCATGCTCCGCTATTTCCTGGGCAACTAATTTTGTTAGTTCTAGGCGATTCTCCAATGCATTATGGCGAATCCATAATATAGAGACAATGCCAATAATCAAGAGGCCCCCACATAATGTGAGCAAATACCTTTTCGTCCAATAATAAAGAAGAGGCGTTTTTTCTTTATTGTTTTTCCTGAATATAAAATTGATAGCCAAGTCCCCGTAATGTTTTAATTTCGCCATCTTTCGGATCCCACCCATTTAATAATTTCCTTATTCTTTTAATCGCCAGGTCAACTGCCCGATCACTCCCATCATAGTCTCTTCCCCACACATGGTCTAGAAGTTGATCCCTTGTAAAGGTTTGATTGGGATTACTTGCTAGAAAGAGAAAAACAGCAAGATCACGAGGGGTAAAGGGAACCTCAATTCCATTAAGAAAAACCTGATGTGACACATAGTTGATTTTTAAATCACCATAGTATTTAACACGCTCATCATCGTCTTGATAATGAGAAGACCTTCTTAAAACTGCTTGTACACGCGCAATAACTTCCTCTCCTACAAAGGGCTTTGTTATATAGTCATCAGCCCCATTTTCAAATCCTTTTAACTTCTGCTCTGTATCGGATAAGGCCGTAAGCATAATAACTGGACATGCTGATTTCTTCCGAATATAAGAAAGGACACCCCAGCCATCCAAATAGGGCATCATGATATCTAATAGGATTAAAGCGGGCGTTTCTTCTTCAAGCTTTTGTAAAGCCTCGTCTCCATCATACGCATAATCCACATCGTATCCTGCGTTTTCTAAATATGCTCCTAGAACCATGGAAATTGCTAGTTCATCTTCTACAATTAGAATTTTTTTCATCTACTTTTTCCTCATGCTTTATTTTTTCCTATTGAAATCCATTATACCGCTAATTTAAATAATAAAAAAATAGATCAGACCTTTTCTGCTAACAGATGGCTGATCTATTCCTTTTATTATTGATATCTTAATGCTTCTAGCGGACTTAAATTGGAAGCCTTGTTAGCTGGGAAGATTCCAAATATAACCCCAATCAAGACAGAGAAACTAACCGACCCTCCAACTACCCACCAAGTAATCTGGGAAGTCATATCTAATGTACTAGACAAAATTTCTGCGCTTCCTATTCCAATAGCTGCTCCAAGAATTCCACCTAACGCGCTAAGTACAATTGCTTCAATTAAAAATTGTAGCATAATATCTTTTTTTCTAGCGCCGATTGCCTTTCTAATTCCAATTTCCCTTGTTCTTTCCGTAACCGAAACAAGCATGATATTCATGATTCCAATTCCCCCAACAATTAAGGAAATACTCGCAATACCAGCTAATAATAAGGTCATTGTATTAGAAACAGAATCCAAGGCCTCTGACACAGAAGATTGATTTCGCACAGAATATAAAGTTTCATCTCCATCAAACTGATTGTATAATTTCTGCTTCATTTTTGCCATTCCCATTTCTACTGAATCCTCATCCGTCATCAATACAGTCGCTGATGTAACGTATGTTTGTCCGATAAAACGCTGTGCCGTTGTAAATGGGATAAGGACAGAATCATCTACAGAACCCGTTAACTCTTCTCCTTTTTCTGCAAGCACGCCGATTACTTTATATGTTGTTCCATCAATTTGAACCGTTTGATCAACTGGATTGGTGAATCCGAATAATTCTGTTGCTACATTATACCCGAGAACTACTACTTTATTGCGATTGTCTAAATCAATATCCATCACATTTCTTCCTGACTGTACAGTAATATCCTGCACGGTTTCATAAGAAGTCGTAACACCAGTAACGGTAACACCAGAACTTGATGTTGTTCCATTTTTAAGTGTACTAGAAGTTGTGACTGTTGGAGAAACTGCCTTCACTTCATCATATTCCTCAAACGACATCAGTTCATCATAATCTACAACCTCTTCATCACTTGAATTTCCTGAAAGATTGACAGAAACGGTTGTCGTTCCTAACCCCGAAATTTCATCGGAAACGGAATTAGAGGCTCCCATTCCTAATGAGGTTAATGCAATGACCGCTGCTACACCAATGATGATACCAAGCATGGTAAGCACCGCTCTTAATTTATTCATTGTAATGTTTTTAAAAGATATCTTGATTGCTTGTCCTAATCTCAAGAGACAACTACCTCCTTTGTCTCTGCTAACCGGCCATCCTGAATGCGAATAACTCGCTTCGCCTGTTTCGCAATTTCTAAATCATGGGTTATTAATATAATGGTATGCCCTTGTCTATTTAGATCTTTCATTAAATTCATTACTTCTACTCCTGTTTTACTATCAAGGGCTCCAGTAGGCTCATCAGCAAGTAAAATCGGAGGATTCCCAGCAAGAGCACGGGCAATTGCCACGCGTTGTTGCTGACCGCCAGATAATTCTGTTGGTTTATGTCCTGCTCTTTCTAATAGTCCTACTTTTTTCAAAGCTTGTAAGGCAATTTCTTTTCTTTCCTTACTACCAATTCCTCTATAAACCAATGGTAATTCTACATTTTCAAATGCAGATTGTTTGGTTAGAAGATTAAAGGATTGAAAAATAAAACCGATCTTATGATTTCGAACCTCTGCTAACTGTTTGCTTTTTAAGGAGAAAACATTTTGTCCGTCTAAGTAATATTCCCCAGAATCTGGAGTATCTAAGCAACCAATCATATTCATGAGCGTTGATTTACCAGAGCCTGACGGACCAATAATCGCAATAAAATCGCCTTTATTGACAGTGAAACTAACATTATCTAATGCAGTAACCGTTTCTCCTCCAAGCGTATACTCCTTCTTTACATTCTTTATCTCAACAAGTGCATGCTGTTCAATCATTAATTTCCACCTCCAAATCCACCGGAAGGCATTCCGCCACCTTGGCCTCCTTCTGGCATCTGACCTCTACCTTCACCACTTGGCATTTGGCCGCCGCCAGGGAACATACCTTGTGTCTCACTATCACTTGATGATTCAAATGTTGGCAGTACAACAGTTGTTCCTTCCTCTAAACCACTCTTTATCTCTGCTACCTCAGTATTTTCAAGTCCTACTTCAACTGTTTGTTTAGTAGATTCAGTTTCTGTTGTTCCATCTTCATTTGTTGTGGTTCCAGATGCCACTAGCACATAATATTCGTCATCTTCCTTCTGTACTGCTTCAATCGGAACAGTGATGACATCTTTAGCTGTACTTGTTGTGATAGTTGCTTCTGCTGTCATACCAACTAATAACCCACTTGGCTTGCTTATTTTGACCGTTACAGCATATTTCGCAACACTTGTACTATCGCTATTTGCTTCTTTCGCAACACTTGTTACCTTTCCAGTAAATTCTTTGTCTTCAAGTGCGCTCACGCTTATACTTGCTTCTTGTCCAACCTTCACTTTAGAAATATCTAATTCATCTACATTTACAACCATTTCTAGATGATCATAATCCGTAACAGTAACGACTTCTGTTCCCATCGATACATTTCCATCTTCCTCTACATTCAAGGCAGTAATTTCACCAGAAAAAGTAGCTTCAATTGGATCAAGTGTATCATCTTCAAAAGTTACTAGTTCATCACCTTCTTCTACTTCATCCCCAACTTCGACTAGCACTTCATCAACAGTTGCGTTCCCTTCAGAAGTATAGGTTTCTTTATTAATGGTTGCAATGCTTCCTGTCCCACTTATCTCTATTTCTACATCACCAGTTTCAGCAGTAGCCGTTTGCGTGCTAACCTGTGCTCTTACTTCTGTTTGATTATCATTTGTAAAATAATAATAAGATCCAATTCCTGTACCTATTACTACTACCGATACTCCACTAATAATCCACTTCTTTATACTTTTTTTCATCTTTTGCTTCAACCTCTTTCTATTCTATTAAAATAATTATTTATTCGTCTGAATGTCTTGTCCTGCTGCTTACAAGTAATAGAATAAAAAAGAAATGTGTCAGGAATAAGTCAGGGGGAAATTTATTTACAAAAAATTTTTCGTTGGTGAAAATAGTTTACATTTTTTGGGGATGATGACTCTGGGGAAGTAGTGGTGGAGCTCTATTACCTTTTCCTTCTTTTCTCCTTTGCTTTGGGCTTTGAGAACGGCTCTCTGTTACCTTTTTCTTCTTTTCCCTATGCTTTGGGGAGCGGGTACAAAAAACACTATTTAAAGCAGTAGCGTGCTATTAAATAGACGCTTCTGCTTCATATTGTTGTCGTAAACATTCTTCCAACATTAAGTTAAGTTCAAGCTCAACTTCATCTTTACCAAAATACACTTTGTTGATCACTCTGGAAAGCATAGCTTTCTTTAAGTCATCATCTGCTTTATCAAACTTTTCTTCCCAATTGCTCAATTCATTAGCAATATAATTAACATCAGCATAGTTTTCTCTTTCACTTTCAATTTCTGCTTCCAACTTTAGAATCGCCTCTGTTTTGTCTTTTATATCTTTATTCACTTGATCGATTGCACCGGATAGTTGTTCTGGAGTAAACTTACTTTCTCCAATAAGGGATTTACCAATTTCCGCATTTAGTTTTGCAGATTGGATGTTTAATTTCTCCAACTCATTCTCTAAATTACGAAAGTTTTTCTCTTTTTGCTTTAAGGTAGATTTTTTTTGGTTCACAGAAGTATTGATGAATGCTTTTATATCCAGTGTGGAAATTACTGCTTTTAATTGTTGAATGATAATACTATCAAATTTTTTAGCGCCCCAAATATTTTGTTTATGGTCACAATGTTGTTTACCTTTATTCAAGGGACATCTGTAGCGATAAACAATATTCCTATAGCTTTCCCCTGTACCATTGTTTTTCTCTTGATCTCTATAATGGTAGTTTGGCGATAGCTTTGCTCCACAATATTTGCAATAAGCCAGACCAGAAAACATTAACTTGCCTGTCAACGGTATTCCCGACTTATCCTGATCCTTCAATTTATCTTTTCTGGTGTTTCTTATTACCTCTGCTTGTTTAAATATATCATCCGATATGATTCTCAGTTTTTCATTATAAGGTTGTGTAGCCCCTTCTTTACTATTAAATCCTTCATATCTCTTAAATCCGATGTAAATTGGATTAGCTAATATTCTTTGGATTGTGCTCACTCCAAAGATCTTTCCGTCTCTGTTTCGATAACCGTGTTCATTCAAGTAATCAACTATTTTACGATAGCCCATATGTTTGTCAATATATAGACTGAATATCAGCTTTATCATTTCCCCTTCTTCTTCGTCTACTGCCAACTCCTTTATTTTCCTGTCCTTGTTTTTCCAGTGCGTCTGATCTGTTTCAATTATTTTGTAACCGGTTGGAGCAGCGCCGCCTTGAAAATACCCCTGATCACTGTACTGCTTTTTAAACTCTCTAACCCGCATTGAAGTTTTTTTGCTTTCACCAGATGACTGCCAAAATCGAATATAATTGACCAGGATATCCGTGTGGTCTTCTATTTTAGATTGACCTTCCTTAACAGACCAAACCTCTATACCATGTTCAATTAGAAACTGCACAATTAGAGGGGTCTCACTTTCATTTCTGCCTAAACGGTCATACATAAAAACCAATAAAACATCAAAATCTCCGTTTTCTGCCCCGCTTTTAATTTTTTGTAACTTGTCCCTATCGTCAAGTTTCTTTTTAAACGCCGAAACACCTTTTTCATACCATTCTTCGGTTATTTCCCAATCGCTCTTCGTATTTATGAATTCATGACACGCCTGCCTTTGAGTCGGTATATCGTCATCTATATTTACTTGAGCTTTAGTTGAAACACGATAGAGAGTCCAAACACGTTTCATTGTACCAACTCCTTTTTCACCTGTTCCATACGCTTATCATTATAGCACAAAAAAAGAATATCATGATGATATCCCTGTAAAAAATGTCTTTAACCCATTCATAGCCAACTTATTTTTCTCTGGGTCTTTTGTGAATTTTATGGTTATTTTTATTTTATTGTTCGAATCATTTATTAAGTAATCGTATTCTTCATCCGTTTTGTGTATATAATTCGTCTTTCCTAACGTAATTTTTTTTAAACATTCCTCGCCTGTAATTTTCATGTTAACCTCACCCCGGTGTATAGGCTGATAAATTATATTCTTCATGTGTGAATAAAATTAGTAATCTCAAAAAATACAAAAAACATATAAATGAGGTTATTATTGATAAACACAAAAAACCCCAACGAATAAACCTGCGCAGATTGCGTAAGCTTATTGGTTGGGGTTTTCCCTTTTTAAATATTTAATTTATATAATATTTACAAATCTATTCTTACTATTTTTACCAAGATAAGTTAATTTAACATTATATTGTTTTAGTATCTCTATTGCTTTCAAGAAATCATTCGTGTTTCTACTAATACTTTTTAATTCCATAAAGATTATTTCTTTTACTTTTCCGTTTTTAACATCTTCGAGCAACGCATGGAAAGCTGGCCGTTCAAAAGGATCGGATAATCCACTATAACCTCGATCTTCATAAAATTTTATACCATTAAAGTCATTAATTCGATATTCCTCTTTACTATAAAATGGAGTGCGCAAATAGGCTGTAGTCAATTTATTATCCATTGGCACTCGATTACATTCTTTATAAATTGGGGTGACTTTTTTATTCATGATACTCTTATCTACATACTCTCCCCTGCAATCAATGGTCGATTGAACAATATGGTGAATGTTAGAAACCTTCCACAACTCCCCTTTCTTAGTTTTTACACCCTGATTATTTAACAGAGTACATATCTCTCTATAAGAACAACCTTCGTTTACCAGAGTAATTATTGTTGCTAATATAATTCCTTCTGCGGGGTCAAGAACTAACTGATGATTTTTCATGAATCGGTATCCATACGGAGCACCGTCATCTAATGCAACATTTCCATTCGCTGAATCTAATCTAATATCATAAGAAATGCCTTTATCTGACAACTTATCCCATTCACACTTTAACCAGAATTGGTTATCCAGTAATTCCTCTATATTCGAATATTGTTTTTTCATGTTATAACTCTCCTAGTTGTATTTTTTCTTAATAAACGAAAAAAACCCCAACAAATAAACTTACACACTTATCAAGTGTAAATTTATTCATTGGGGTTTTCCCTTTTTTTATTATTAAGTTGATATTATAATAACCCGGTTATATTTATATTTCAATAGTAAATTTTCCCTTTTAATAAAAGATCTTGTTGCATCCACCCGTAGTTGTCACTGCAATAGCAGCACCTAAAGTTGTTTCAGCCTGCTAGACCTTACGAGAAAGAAGCAACTATCATTATTTAGTATATCGCTTCTTTGGTTTAAAGTTATTAAAAAATATTTCAATCAATTTGATCGGGTTTTATTTATACCTATTGAATTTTATAAATAATATTTTTATGAACCTTGTATCTGCTATTCAAGGGTAAAATTTTTTTGTATATAACATTCATCTCTTTCAATGAATCTTCAATAAAAAACTGAGCATCACAATCAATAAGATCTACCTTCGCCTCACAATTTTGTAAGAGTTCAATTAGAAGTTCTTCATATTTTGAATTAAATTTCATTTTTACTCACCGTAGCCTCTATTGTAACTAAAATTGCCCACTTCCATCACTATCTATATAAACAAACGTTTCACAAAAATTCGGAATAACAAATGCAGTGAACAACTCACCCATTCCATTTGGCGGTTGATTCAATACTGCGTTAAATAATGATGGATTAGATATTCCAAGCGGCACGGCTGACATACCGCTGTATTCTGCAAATTGATAGTCAACATATTTCCCTTTTGCTTTACCGCATTTACAGCTTTTCTCAAACATATCTAAACTAAAAATATCATTACAATTTGTACAAAACAGTAGTTTCACCGAATAGACTGTCTCCTTTGTTAAAAAGATTTACAAATCATTTCTAAGCATTTCATTCATAGATTGAATCACATTTGAGTCGTTCCGATATTCAGTTATTTTTACTGTTAGCATTTTATTTTCAAACATCCCCTTCAATAACGAAGGATTATTTTTAAACTTCGCTTCAAAAAAATCGTCTACTAGGAGCTTTGCTAATAAAGTTGTGATTATATCCTTATTATCACATTCATCAATCCAGCGCCATGCTTCCTCGGTCAAAATCAAATGAGACTTTTCAAAAACCATCTTGGCAAGTATTAGTTTCATCTTATCAAGTGATCCGAATACCTTTTCTTTTAGCTCATGATACTCTTTTAAAAAAGAATGAATGGAAAATGCTAGCGACTCCAAAAGAAATTCTTGGTCATCTGTTAATAGAATCGTATCAGCATTAAAATAAAGCAGTGCATCCTCATCATCTAAGAACATTTTTTCCTCAGAATTATTTTGGGATAAAGTAAGAACTGGTCCAATAAGTTTGTTAAATTCTTTCAGTTGCTTTGTGATATTGGAATTTTCCTTTTTTAGTATGCTTTCAACACTAGCCCTGCTAATCGAAAAATGTCGGGCAATTTGATCACTAAGTTCATTTAACAGTATATATGTATTTATCTCGCGCCCAGAAAATTTCAAATCCATAACAACCATTCCAAACTCTCTTTCAATAATAGTCGGATGACCCTCTACCTTATTAAAGACACTTAAAAAAGAAAATTCGCCCCTTGGTAAACACACCCATGTCTTTGCAAGTGCCTTAATCATTTCTTCCTCACTAAATTTAGGTCCGTCGGTATCTTTACATGCTGTGTACAACAAAGTATCTAGGTCTTTAACATTGTTCAAGTAGTAAATTAATAACTTTATAGCACCAATTTGAGATGGCGAACCATAGGAGTTTAATTTACTTATAAACCACTGTCTAAAAGTTTCTTTTGAAAATTGTTTATATATGAGTTCAAAGAAATTTTCCGGATCATCTATTAGCCACTTTTCCAAAAAATTTACTCTCTCTAACTCACCACTATTATCTTTTAACCGAGAAAGCAGAGCTTTTCTATTTACGCGTACTGGTAAATTGATTGGTGAGGATAGATATTTGTCTGCCCATTGTTTTGCCTTTAGGCATTGCTTTTCATCAATATTACCTTCTACTAACACAAATTTAGGAAAACGACTTTCAATCAACATTGCTATAGCTAATATATAGAGATGATATGGAAATCCTTGTGTCTTGTTGTCAAAAACATAGACGATATGTTGATCATTGAACAAAATGTCACAGCTATTACTGTCTTCCAAAGAAGGGACGGATTTCTGGTACATCTTTATGTCATTATAAAGACGAAAGGTTTCCCCATATTTCTTACTTTCCAAATCGCCACAGGTGTTCCAATGATTAGCTGCTTCCTCACGTATTTCCTGAGATTTTACATAAGCCTTTACGTTTGTCCCACAAAATGTCCTATCCCTGACATCTGCAAAACTATAAGCGTTTAATAGCTGCAAACTTTCATAATAAACTTTTTTCCATTCTTCTTGTGGTATTTTATACGGCAGTATAGATAACCGAACATATGTACCTATATGAATCACACCTTTATATATTTTACTAGAAAAAATGACTACCTTCTTTAAATCTAAAAAGCAATTCACCTTTAGAAAAGTCGGTAGTCCATTTTTATAAAAAGTTAATAATAAATCTTTAACAACTAATATGATTAGTCAATTTTAATAGTAGTACTATTAGCTTTGTTGTAGACCTTCAGAACCTCTTTTTTTGATTTCTCTACCTCAGAGGCAATCACTGAAGAATAACTTGGTTTAGCATTTTCTACTTTCTCCAATGTTGCACCCAGCGAACTTGCCATGTATCCGGCTGCACCAAGTATTGCGCGAAGTTCTTGCAATAGTTCTGTTGTTAAGGCTTCGTGAGCCTTATTTGTCATTTCCTTTTCTCCTGCTTTTTCTACAAGTGTAGCTATTTCAATAGTGAGTTTTCCAGAATAAATTTCCAAGACGTTGCTCTCTCCTCTATCTAGTAAATATATTTATCTAACGCCAGTAATAAACTTTTATTTAAGCCTAATCTCTTTAATTTTAAACGGCCGCTTCCCATCCAAAATCTTTTTTATTTCATAATTTGAAAGATGCGCAGTTGATTCCATGAGATAATATTTTTTTATATTATCAATAGAAACACTATATAAAGTGTTTTCCTGTTTAGTTATAATGTTGATTCTGATTTCCTTCGTATAACTATTCTCAAGTTCCTTTGACTTTTCCCGATCTAATACTGCCGATAATGTAATAAAAGAGCCAAAATCAATTGAAACTGAGCTTTCCTTAATCCTTATTCCAATCTGTTCATATAAGTCACTATAGTAAATTATATGCAATGATATCTGATTCTCGTCTTCGTCAATTTGTGTAGTTTCTGTTCTATCAAGCTTTAAATTTGTGTGTTGTTTAATATGATCTACAAGTGTAAAGAAATCATCTGCGGGGTAGTGAATATTAAATTCAGCAATGTTTTTTCCTTTATCGTTCTTAAAAGATATCATTCGAATTCCCTCATTAGTTTTGTTACAAAATGATATGACTTCTTATTCCTCTAATCTTCTAATAGACTATCTTTCTCAATGCTTTTTCCAGCTTCTATTAGCGCTAGGTGCAAAATATCTTTTTGCTCACAATCAACACTTTCTAAAAAATCTAATAAGATTCTTTCACTTACAATCTTGTGCTTTGCAAGAATCTTTACAATATCTGATAATAGCTCTTCGGACCTATATGAATTCGGATCCTCACTTAGCTTTGTAATTACATAAAAATCTATATGCAAGAAACCTAGATGCTTGATGGACTGCATAGCTTCTCCTTTAACATTTAGAAAGTTTTATAGACAGTAAATTTGAATCAGACAAACCTGCTACATAACTCAAATGATTTTGCTCTCTTAAAATCTTAAAGAAAATATCCTTTAGCCTATCAATATCATTTTCTTCTTTTATAGTTGTTTGTAATTCTTTATCAAGGGTATTTAATAACTCTTCTAGTTGCTTATAATAATATTTATCTTTATTTGATAGAACATCGTTAAGTCTCTTTTCAACAAATTCATAAAAGGCCTCTTCAAAAGAATAACTGCCCATATACCCCACCTATCTTATATATAATTATATATATATTTTATATATAATTCATTATAAAACAGATTTGATTGATTGTAAAACCAGAAAAGGCTAAACTATTATTAAAAAACTAATTAAGGAAAATGGGACATGATTAATAAAAGAGTGGGAGAATTGATCAGAAAAATTAGAAAAGACCATAAGGTTTCAATGACGGATTTAGCATTGGCATTAGAAACGACACAGCCTCGTTTATCAAGAGTAGAGACCGGCGAACAAGATATCAGTATCCGCTTCATTGAGCAATTTTGCGACTACTTCGATATTCCTCTTGATGAGTTTTTTAAGCAACTGAGTGAATCTTACGAAGAAGAACACTTAATTGAGTCACAATTAATGAATAGAATACATTCATTAAGTGAGAAACAAAAGATCAATTTATTTGCTTTTCTTAATTCTTTAAAAGAAGAAGCCTGATGAGTCGAACTACACAAAAAATATAAATATTCTGAAGAGTGTAGGAAAAGCTAAATTATCCTACGCTCTTTATTTTAAATACTCTACGTAAAATTACTCACAGTAAGAATCTATACCCATAGCTGCAACAATACCCTCATTAGTTCAAACATTAAGCTAATTTATAGTAAAGGAGCTGAAATAATAATATTTTACTTTTTTTATGATACTGGAAGTACAGTCTCTATTCATCCTGCTACTATTAAACATGGCTGTCAGTTAGATAGTATGGATGTAATCAAACCTTTGGAAAAACGATCTTTCTCCTCCCTGAAGGTTCCCATCCCATGTTAAAGTTGGGGGATTCCGGTGAAAGTAACGGCTTGCAAATTTTAGTATCTCCAGTTAAAGATTAGTTTCATTAAAATTATAATCTGCTATAATTCTCCATTAAGTTTGATTAAAGATAACCTTAACTTAAATGAAATTAATTATAATCATCTTCATATTTATTAGAAATCAATAAATTTAATTAAAGTTTAGTAAAGAAAAGTTCAAATGTAACAAAAAGCTATCTATACACAATCTAATTATGCTACTCCCCTTAAAATGAGACAAAGTACAAGCTAAAATGTTTCTATCTATAACAGAAAGGGGGGGAAATAAAGATGGTTAAGGACATTGATAAAGCTACCTTACAGGACATTATTTCGCTCATATTAGAAGGAAAAACAGATAAAGAAATTGCAGCAATGAAAGATTATAAATCTAACAGTGCAGTATATACCAGGTTAACGGCGGTAGGAGCTGATAAATCATCAGGAAAATGGGATTTTAAAAATATTCATCAATCCTTTTTGGAACAAAATTTCTGGAGCCTACCAACAGAAAAAGAGTCACAGCGAGGAACTGACACAGAAAAATCAACTTTTTCAGACAAGGAGGTTTGTACACTAAAGAGAATAATAGAGGATTATATTAATAACTCAACTTTCGCACCTTGAAAATCGACCTTGTTTTAGGTCTATCAAAGCTT
>NZ_DALZDK010000043.1:0-25083 GCF_031978665.1 Niallia sp.
GCGAGCCCCACGGAAAGCGGAGTGTATTCAGGCTGCGGGTGATAACAACTGAAACCGCCTTTTTACAAACTATTTAAAATAGCCAAACAATCATCCGAATTTCGTGTAATTGTTTGGCTTTAACTTTGACTGGAATACTTATGTCCCAGCCTTTTCCTTTCTAAGACTAATTTAGTAAGGACCTCTAATAGCGTTTTTAACCTTTTCTTCATAAAAAGTTTTTAACGTTTGTAATTCCTCATCATTAAATGGGTTTTCCTCTAAAGTCTTTAAGTTTTGTTCAATTTGCTTTCGATTTTTGAATCCAGGGATAACACAAGAAATACCTTCCTGATCCAATATCCATCGTAATGCTGCTGTAGCCATTGACTTTCGACCATTAGCAATCCAAGTAAGCTCGTTTGCTAATTCCACACCCTTCGCAAAGCCTAGGCCAGCAAATGTTTCCCCTACGTTAAATGCCTCCCCATTTTCATTAAACTTCCGATGGTCATCCTCATCAAAAGAATGCTCTTTCGTAAATTTCCCTGTAAGTAACCCACTTGCCAATGGAAGGCGAACGAGGATTCCGACACCGTTTTTCGCAGCTTCAGGAATTAAAGCCTCAAGAGGTTTTTGGCGAAAAATATTAAATATTATTTGCAACGCCTTTACATTCGGATTTCGCAAACATATAAGCCCCTCTTCTACGGTTTCAACACTTACTCCATAATTGCGAATTTTTCCTTCTTGCTGCAATTTATCAAGCACTTCAAAAACTTGACCATCTTGTAAAACTTCTGTTGGTGGACAATGAATTTGATATAAATCAATTGCTTCTCTTTGTAATCGCTTTAAACTATTTTCACAATACTGACGGACACTATCTAAGGAGTATGTTTCCTTCGCAAAAATATCTCCTCCACGGCAAAATTTTGTCGCAATATGAATTTGATCTTCTTTTCCCTTCGTTGCCTTAGCAAGTAGTTCTTCACTATGACCATCGCCATACACATCTGCAGTATCAAAAAAATTTACGCCTTTTTCAATTGCCATGTCTAGAGATTTTAACGCTTCACTGTCATCAACCTTGCCCCATGAACCACCAATAGCCCATGTACCGAAACTTACTTCACTGATTTTTAGTCCTGTGTTTCCTAAATTTCTGTAATTCAATTTTTGAGCACCTCCATCGGCTAAGACTCCATACGCCATTTCATAAGATGAACGGCATCTGATAAATAGGAAGAAAAACTGTATTTGGACGAATCATTGCTTTTCTACTCCTTTCATCAGATAAGCGTTCCTATAGAAATTATAGCAATCAACCAAAAGTTTGTATATTAAATAAACAAACAATCATAAACAATCTATCCATTCTCTTTAAGTTTTGGCTCATAGAAAAACTGTAGTATAATTAATCAATTAAGAATGGACGAACTAAACAAATTTTTGAAGTAGGAAAAGGAAACCATTAAGATTTTTTTCAAAATAAGCAGATAAGAAATAGGATAAAAGGAGACAAGGAATAACTATGCATATTACTTGGAATCAGCAATTAGTCAAAAAAGAAAATAAATCACTCTGTTTGTATTTAATTAAAAACAATGCTCCTATTTCTCGAGCCGAAATTGCTCAACAAACAGGATTAACAAAAGGTACGGTTTCCTCCTTAGTATCAGAGCTGATTGATGAACAGTTAATTTATGAATCAGGTCATGGAGAATCGAGCGGAGGCAGACGACCAGTCATGCTGTTATTTAATCAACATGCTGGCTATTCGATTGGAATTGACCTAGGTGTCAATTATATATTAGGGATTTTAACTGATTTACAAGGAAATATCCTCTATCAAAACCATGAAAAGTATGTGAATTTCACTTACGAAGATACGTTGCAGATAATAAAAAATCTCATTACTTCTTTAATAAAGAATGCACCTAAATCTCCATATGGCGTGATTGGAATTGGTGTTGGAGTACCTGGGATTATAAACATGGAAGGCGAGATTTTACTTGCTCCAAATCTAGAGTGGAAAAACCTTCCTCTCAAAAGTGAATTAGAAGAACTATTTCATCTTCCAGTCTTAATTGAAAATGAAGCAAACGCAGGAGCATATGGAGAAAAGGAATTTGGACAAGGACAGCCTTATCAAAATCTTATCTATGTAAGCGCGGGAATTGGAATTGGTGCCGGAATTATTATGAACGGTGAATTGTATAAAGGAAGCCTTGGTTATTCTGGAGAAATTGGGCATATGACGATTCAAAAAGACGGTATGAAATGTCGGTGTGGCAATAAAGGCTGCTGGGAACTATATGCTTCAGAACAATACCTTTTAACCAAAGCTATCGAATTAAAGCTGGGAGAAAAAAATAAAATCCATTTAAATGACTTGATTATGCTTGCCGACGAAGGAAATAACGTAGCAATCCATTTATTCCATGAAGTTGGTGATCATTTAGGAGCAGGTATCATTAATATCATTCATACCTTTAATCCAGAACAAATCATTATTGGTAATCGCCTAACCTTAGCAAAAAAATGGATAGAGCCACGAGTGAAAAAGATGATTAGCAACCATACTTTACCCTTTCACCAATCGGAACTTGCTATACATTTCTCTGATATCGATTTTTCTTCTTCCGCTTTAGGGGCTGCAGCATTTTCAACAGAGAATTTCCTTCGATTTATGCTGCAGCCTGATTAATGCTGCCTACTTTTCCTTTAAATAAGGATCCCGTAATATGGAAGGAATAGTCGAGGTATTATCCCTTCGGCTTCCAAATTCGAAAATTGCCACTTAAAGCCAGGAGGCTAAAGAAGTATAAGCAATTATCATAATAGCGCCTTTCCCCTTTTCGAATTGGTGTCTTCCAAAATAATTCAACCATTCTTTTCGCATTCGGTCCATCTGCTGCTAAAGAGGCCATTGCATTTGTTGCTATTAACCCAATTGGATGAAGTGATTTCTCAGGAAAAGGAACTCCATTAATCGTGTATCTTCGGTAATCTTCAGGATCAATATCTGCAAAAAAGTTCTGAATTTTATTAGCAGTTTGTCTTTCCCATTCACTTCCTCTAAACCATTCATAATCAAGTCCAATATTACCAGCAACTCGATAAGAGTCGCTATAAAAATGACCATAGCCCTTTTCATTATTTGGTGTACCATCATAATAGGCATATTCAGGGGCGAGACCAGTTTCTGGGTGACAAGCTAGTTTCATATATTCACGACTTGCCATTGCCGCTTCCTTCCAAAACTCTTGATCTTCTCGATATGCCCAGCAAGCAAATAGCTCATAAAAATGAGGTAGATGGTAAGATGGATCGGTAAATTCACAATTAGGGACAAACTTTATTAACTTATTGTCTAAATTCCACATGGAGTAGCCGTCCCCATTTTCCCCTTTATGCAAACATGTTCGCAATAAATCTCTCGCTTGTTGACCATAGTTGAAAGGTTCTTCTCCATCTCCCCATCGATGGGATGCAAAAAATAAGGCAAGCGCAAAAAATTCTTCGCCATCTGGTGCTGGCCCGTACGATCGCTTCGATCCATCTGGATTACAAGACCAAGCAAAGTAGCCAGCATTTTCTCCTGTGTTCATGTACATATGCTTCTTTGTCCAATTCCAAATTCGATCAAACTCTTCCTTTTTATCTAGCTGGACTGCAATCATCATTCCATAGGACATACCTTCCGTTCTTACATCGAGATTACCTGTATCTAATAAATAACCACCATCACTAGAAGAATAGTAAATTCTAGTGTCATCCTCTCCATAAAAAATTTGTGTCCACGCATCCTCTATTTTTGTATGGATAGCTGAATCTGTATAACCCAGCTCCTTAAAAACATTCCGATATGTACCTGTATTAAATGCACCGCTCACGTAAACTCTCACTCCTTTCTTTTAAGAGTAGGAAGGTATAAGACTATCATCTAATCCTTCATATGTTTCTGTTTCATCCTTTATTTCACTTAATTCAATTAGCGTCACTTCATTTTTTGTAAGAGTAATAGGAAGCTCGATATAGCCATCTGTTTCTTTATTCAGTTTTGTCGTCGTAAGCTTTGGTATGGAAGCTTCTCTTAATGTATCAACTGACTGTTTGTCTGGAAAACGTGGTCTCCCCATTTCTTTCCACACTTTCCAAGGATTCGCATGATTTTCATCCACACTCTGCCGCTTAAGGAAGTACTCATTCTTGTCAACTGGTATCTTAATCAATAATTCCTTTTCAAAACCATCACCTTTTTCCACCACCTCATTCCAAGCTACAAGCGCAATGGTACCATTATCTTTTCTAGTGATAATAACTTGTGCATCACGATACAGTATTTCTCCTCCAAGCTTATTAAAAAAGCTAAATAAATGAAAGGTCGGCTTTGGAATGGCATGAAGAGCCATTAACCCAAACCCTCCATGGAATGGAGCTTTCGGAACATCTGCTTCCTCAAAAACGTCACTAAATGTCCAATAGGAAAAAGAGTCTACATAGTCTCCGCCTTCACTCAATATCCGTGCAAGATAAGCTGCATTCAATGGTGTATCATGAACTGGATTTATCGGACTATATGAAGTATTATATTCAGTAATATGGAATGGCAAATCAGAAAATGCTGAATCTTTAATTAGACCACGGACTACCTCAAATTGGTGAAGCATATTCGTATTGTCCACTAGGTCTTGATAATAGTAATCAGAAGTAATTTTCTTTGGACTTTGTGATGTATATGCATGACGACTGACAAAATCAACTGGCACTTTTTCTGTATGACAGAAATCTAAGAATTCAACAATCCACTCATCCGCGCCACCACAAATTGCTGGACCCCCAACCTGTAAATCTTGGTTTACCTCTTTAATTGCCAGCGCAGTTACTTTATATAGCTTAAAATACTCTTGCTTATCTGCATCCTTCCAAAAATTCACTAAGTTTGGTTCATTCCAAACCTCAAATGGCCATTTTTTTACTTCTTCTAATCCATAACGCCCAATAAAGTGTTTCACTACTGCTGTAATTAAATCACTCCATTTTTGATAATCTTTCGGAGGTGTAACATTTCCTTTCCAATAAAAGATCGTTTGATCACCAGAAGCCAGCAATTCTGGCATAAATCCAAATTCAATAAACGGACGAAGATTTAGTTCAAGGAAAGAATCAAAAATCCTATCAATATAAGTGAAATTATAAAACGCTTTCACTTCATCTCCTATCATCCTTTCTCGATAAATACCAACATCATCGGAAAGTAAGCCATGCCCTCTAATGTACTTAAAACCAATTTTCTCTTGAATTATTTTAAGATGATCAAGGTATTCTTTCTGAAGAGCCAACCCAAGTCGTCCTGTTCCAATACAATACTTCCAATTTTCGGTTAATTGTTCCTTCCCTTTTGCTGCTATAATAATAGGTTCCATTTCCTTCTCTCCTATTCTCTAGTCACATACATTTTCATAAGTAAAATCTTTCTAGTAATATATTATTATTTGGACAGTGTATTCTCTATCTACTTTGTAAGATAGAGAATACCGCCTCTATAAAATAAAATTAGTTGTCGTCCCCACCCATGAGTTTCCATTATTCACATGGCACAGGATGTCTAACAATTTACTTTTCCTATTGATAAAATTAACAAACTTTTAGAAAACAACCTAAATAAATAATTCGGTGATAAATCAACTCTGCTGGACGGTTCCACTATTCCTCAATGTCAACATTTCCCAGGAAATATTTTCCGAGCACTTTATCTGCTAAACACCCGAGTAAGCCATGAACCCTCCATCTACAGGAACACTGATGCCTGTAACAAAACCACTTGTTTCTTCATTAACTAGCCATAATAATGTTCCCAATAAATCTTCTGGTTTCCCTAATCTTCTGACAGGTGTCTGTGCCAATATTTTCTTTGTACGTTCTGTATAAGTGCCATCTGCATTTTTAAGTAATGCTTCATTTTGCTTGGTCAAGAAGAAACCTGGTGCAATAGCATTTACTCTGATGCCTGTTTCAGCCATATGGACAGCCATCCATTTAGTAAAGTTTTCAATGCCTGCTTTTGCTGCACTATAGGCAGGTACTTTGGTCATCGGACTTGGTGCACTCATCGAAGAAATATTTATAATGGTGCCACCGTTTTCAATCATTTGCTTGGAAAATATTTGTGTTGGAATCAATGTCCCGATAATATTTAGATTAAATACAAAAGAAAATCCCTCAATGGTTAAATCAAAAAAACTCGTTATCCCTTCTTTATCCAAATCCTCTATGCGAAGAATTTCTTCTGAAGTAATCCCCTTTGGATGATTTCCTCCTGCCCCATTAATAAGAATGTCACAGCTTCCATAAGTCTCGTATACAATTTTCTCTGCTTCCTTTACACTTTGCACATCGACTACATCACATGCAACAGCAATTGCACTTCCACCCTCGTTATTTATTTCCTCAGCTACCTTTTGTGCTTTTTCATATGTACGATTAAGAAGAGCTACTTTTACACCTTGTCTGGCTAGCTCTTTTGCCATACAACTACAAAGCACGCCTCCACCACCTGTAATAACTGCTACTTTTCCTGATAGATTTTCAATTAATGGCAACATTTTTTCCTGCCCCTTTCTTCATGCTTTTTTTGTTTTTCTCCAAACTATCCCAAATACCTAATATATACATCATTCCCAAAGCTCGATCGTAAAGTCCATAACCAGGTCTAGCCTTCTCTCCCCAAATCATTCTGCCGTGATCTGGACGAAAATAGCCATTAAAATCATGTTCGTGGAGTTTCTTCACTATTTCATATAAATCAAGAGTTCCTCTCTCTGTACTTCTGTGTGAAGTTTCCTCAAAATCCCCATTTGCTGCAATTTTGATATTTCGAATATGTACGAAGGGTACACGTTTCAATTTCAAAAAATGACCTAGTATATCTAAAATATCATTATTCGGATTTGCTCCTAAAGAACCGGAGCATATTGTTAAACCATTTGATGGACTATCAATAAGCTTAACAATTCTTTCTAAATTCTCCTTTGAAAGAACAATCCTTGGTAATCCAAAAACAGACCATGGCGGATCATCTGGATGGATTGCCATTTTTATATCACATTCTTCTGCTATTGGTATCACTTGTTCTAAAAAATATTGAAGATGGTCAAATAAATCTTCTTCTGTTACATCTTTATATAATTGGAATAAATGCTTAATAGATTTAAGCCTTTCTGGTTCCCACCCTGGCAAGGAGTATCCATTCGATGAATTCTCCATTTGTTCAATTAAAACCATTGCTTCAATTGACTCTATTTTTCCCTTTTCATATGCTAGTACAGTTGAACCATCAGGAAGTTCCTTTGCTAGATTAGAGCGCGTCCAATCAAAAATCGGCATAAAATTATAACAAATAACCTTCACCCCAGCCTTTGCCAGATTACGAATCGTTTGCTTGTAATTTTCAATATATATTTCCCGTGATGGGAGTCCAAGTTTAATGTCTTCATGAACATTTACACTCTCAATTACTTCGAGACTCATACCATTTCTATTGATTTCTTCTTTTAGCTCCATGATTCTACTTTCTGGCCACACTTCTCCCACTGGAATATCAAACAATGCTCCTACTACCCCATCGATTCCAGGTATTTGCCTAATATGTTCTAAAGAAACACTGTCATCATCTCTACCAAACCACCTAAAGGTTGTCTTCACCAATATAGCCCTCCCATAAAATCATCTCATTACAATATATGATTCAATCAATCTCAAAATAATTTTTTGCGTTATAATAAGAGATATCCTGTGCTATTTTTCCAATAAAGCCATAATCTTTCGGTACTTCTCCATCTTCTATCCAACTCCCTAACATATTACAAAGAATTCTTCTAAAATATTCATGACGTGTATAGGATAGAAAGCTTCGAGAATCTGTTAACATCCCAATAAACGTGGACAAAGCCCCTATATTCGCTAAATCTTTCATTTGATTTAGCATTCCATCCTTATGATCATTAAACCACCATGCAGCCCCGCATTGTATTTTCCCTTTCACTCCAGTTGCTTGAAAGTTACCAGCTGCAGATGCAATAATTGGACCATGATTGGGATTCAACGAATAAAGGATTGTTTTTGGCAGTTGACTATCTTTATCCAAGCTATTTAAAAATTGATTAAGAGGCTTTGCCAAGCTAAAATCATTAATCGAATCAAATCCTGTATTTGCCCCCAAGGTATGAAACTTCCGATCATTATTATTTCGTTTTGCTCCAATATGCAATTGCATCACCCAGTTTAAGGAGGCATATAAACGCCCAAGATATCCGAATGTATACGTTTTAAACTTATCCTCCTCTTGTTTGGAAATAAACGCTCCCTCTAGCTTTGCTTGAAAAATGCGACTAGCCTCCCCTAACGTACATTCCTCAAATGGTAATGTTTCTAACCCATGGTCTGCTATTCTACATCCTTTTTGATGAAAGTAATCAACCCTGTTTCTAATGGCATTTAGATAATGCTCGTAATCCACAATTTTTGTATCCGCTTTCTTCTCCGATGCCTTTACATAAGAAAGGAACGATTCTTGATTAATTTCAAGCAAAGAATCAGGGCGAAAGGATGGTAGAACGTTCGTATTGATTTCCTTATTTTCTTTTATCATGCTGTGATACGCTAAGTCATCCAAAGGATCATCTGTTGTGCCAATCATTTCAACATTAGATTTAGCAATAAACCCTTGGGCAGTAAAATCTTTTTGCTTAAGCTTCTCATTACAAATATTCCAGATTTTATTGCAAGTATCTTCATTTAATGCAAAATCAACCTGAAAATATCTTTTTAATTCTAATTGGGACCAATGATATAACGGGTTTCCAATACAGTAGGGAAGAACCTTTGCCCATGCTTGGAATTTTTCATAATCACTTGCTTGCCCTGTAATATAGTCTTCTTTTATGCCAAAGTATCGCATTGCTCTCCATTTATAATGATCACCTGCTAGCCAAAGCTCGCTAATATTCTGAAATGATTTATTTTCCGCTATTTCCTTTGGACTTAAGTGACAATGATAATCCATTATGGGCATTGACTTACTATATTCGTGATACAGAATTTTTGCTGACTCATTTTGCAATAAGAAATCTTCCTCCATTACTTTCAACAAAACTATCCCCTCTTTTCATAAGAAATATAGAAACAATAGCACCTATTTGTGAATACCCCATTCCTTTCGCGGCAGTTACACATATTCCCTGCTTCTCCAATCAAATAAAAAAATTTTCTTTTTAGATATTTTCGTCCCTTAAAGAAGCCCTTACTACTTTAATATTTAACACCTTCATTCCCCTTCAATTGATTTATGAACCAGGTACATGTTGAGTATTACAGGTTTCTCCCTCATTATTTGAAGACGATTTCTTTAGAAAATTACTTTCAATATGATTTAACATAGCTCTAGAGTTAAACATCATGATCATTGCAATTAAACTAGCAATAAAAACAACCAAGAAATCAGTGGTGATAACTGTCGCAAAGGCAACTAGAAATAATATCAATATATTTCCGAGGGTTTCTTTTAACTTAATAAACTGATAATACGCAGATAGCTTTACTAAATCTCTTATTCGGAAAGTAAACCGCGAGTTGATTATTAGCATATTTATACTTAGCATCGTCCAGATAAGAGTAAGTACAAGTAATACGACAAAAATTATTTGATTGATTGGAGTTACTGTTATTCGGAGGTATTGTAAATCGATGAGTAATACAAAGTATATCGCAAGGATTATTGTCCAGATGAAAAATGTTCCTTTCAAATTTGATCGATAGCCATAGAAAAAGTCGGCAGTTGGAGACAACTCCTTCGTTCTTACTAATTTCTCCATCGAATAAAACAAGCCTGATATAGCAGGTCCAGACGGAATTAATGCAAGAGCATACAATCCAATATTAGAAAACGACGGTGTTAATGTCATGAAGAAAAAAATAAATAGTGCATTTGTTGCAACAAAATAAATATTTGTTAATAATATCCAATATATATAATTACTGAAAGTAAATAGAATCCCTTGACCAAACTCTTTTTTTTGTTCCATGCTTTTCACCTTCTTTCAGAATAGATATAGCGCAATAAGAATAAATAGATAGGATAAGGTATCCTACAAGCTTTTGTATTAAATAACTGCATGCTATAAGATACCTTATCATTTTTTAACAGTTAAGAAAGTATAAGGTTTTGAAGTCAATAGGTGTCTAGCTCCGGACACCCCTATACGGGTGCCCTCCGCTTTTCTTAGTTATTTTTCTTATACTCTTGATACGTTTTGTTTGCTGTTTCTACATATTGATCTAAGCCTTGGCTTTTTAATTCTTTGACAAATGCATCATATTCACTTAAATCACGTGTACCTAAAATAAACTTTAATGTGTTTTGGTTTGTATAGTCTTTTAAAGGTGTACTTTGTAACGTTGCTTTTTCTCTATCTTCAATAGAATAAGGAATTAGCGGATCTGTTGGTTTTGGTGTTTTTACTGCTTTCATATCATTTTGGAACTTAATCTCTTCTTCACTCATCATGGAATGAAGTAAATCTGTCGTTCCTCCATAGGCAAAGACACCACCAGAGAATCCATAGTCAACTCGTAAATCCTTTGTTCCATTCGGATTTAAACCATTATAATTAATATCTTCTGTTAATTTTCTTACTCCATTTTCCTTCGTAAATGTTGTACCTTCTACTCCCCATTTCGTGAATTCTTGACCTTCATCACTGTAGTATAGCCAATCAATAAACTGCAGAATTGCTTCGAAATTTTCACTTTCCTTAATTTTCGAAGTAATCATTACACCGTTCTCTAATCTAGAGCCTGACATTAATTGACCAGCTGGACCACCAGGAACAGTAATTTTTGAAATAGAATAATTTCCTTTTCCTAATGTTTTATCCATATCGACACGATGTAGATTAATTGTTTGAGAGTTACCATTAATAATGAATGATTTGCCAGTCACAAATTTTTGTACTGCTTGATCATCGCTTTGTGTAAAGCTCTCTTCATCTAACAAACCTTCTTCTACTAATTTATGGAAGTAAGTAAGCATTTCTTTATAACCATCAGTTGTAGCCGCATAAACGAATTCATCTGCATCTTGATCATAAGATAATCCGTTTCCAAATCCCCAACCAGCTTTTGTTCCAAAGCCTGTTGCTGCAATATTTAGCGTACTATTAAAAGTAAAACGATCAGAGAAAGGAATAGAATCTGGATAGATTTCTTTCAATTCCTTCATTGCTGTATAAAGTTCATCCCAAGTTGCTGGAATAGCAATGTTATTTTCTTCAAAGATATCCGTTCTTACAATTAATGTATAATCTGGCCAAACTTCTTCATGTAAACCTGGAAGAACATAGAATTTGCCGTCATTTTGACGTAAAGTATCTAGTTCAGAATCTAGATTCCATTTTTCTACTTTTTCTTTGAAGTGAGGCATTTTATCAATGTAATCGCTTACTGGAAGTGCCGCACCTGATGCTACAAAAGCAGATTCTTCCCCTGGATATGTTTTTGGAATAACAATTGGAGCATCCCCTGAACTAATTAACAAGCTTCTTTTTTGTGTGTAATCACTCATTGGTACGATAGTCGGCTTTAATGTGACATTAGTGATTTCTTTAATCTTATCCCATAGTAGCCAATCTTCTTTATATGGATATGTTGGCTGATCCATATATAAAATAGATAAATCAAATGGTTCAGTTGCTTTAAAGGTGTCTCCTGCATTATAAGATTCCATCGCACCTTTTGTAGATACTTCTGCCTCATTACTAGCTGCATCATCATTGGAACAAGCTGTAGCTAGTAGTACTAACATGAATAACCCTAGAAATAGCCCAACCTTTTTACAACTTTCTTTCATAATATTTCCTCCCCTTATATATATAGGAAAAGCGTAAAGTCATTTTTCGCTAAAGCAGGCGTATATCCTTAGGAAAAACAACTACGCTGAGCTCCCTTTTACAGGCTGGCTCTGTTTTTTACTTAACAGAGCCTAACATTACACCAGAAACAAAGTATTTCTGTACAAATGGATATACCGTTAAAATCGGTAAAATTGTTAATACCATTGTTACAGATTTAATATTTGCGGATATTTGTGTTAAGTTGTCGGCTGAAGTTGCACCGGCTGACATTCCACTTGTTGTTCCTGCAATCATATTTCTTAAATAGATCGTAACGGGGAATAACTCTTTTTTATCTAAATAAATGAAAGCACTAAACCAAGAATTCCAATAAGCAACTGCATAAAATAACACCATTGTAGCTATTACAGCTTTACTTAGAGGTAAAACTATCTTTAATAGAATCCCATATGTGTTTAATCCATCGATTGATGCTGCCTCTTCTAACTCTTCAGGCATATTTTCAAAAAAGGATTTCATTATGAGCATATTATAAATACTAATCGCACCTGGGATTACAATAGCCCACATAGAATTAGCAAAACCTAAAGCATTGATTAAAACATAATTAGGAATTAAGCCTCCATTAAAGAACATCGTAAATACTGCAAATACCGTTAAAAACCGACGCCCTACTAGCCTTCTTTTGGAAAGGGCATATGCAAATATCGTTGTTAAAAACATGGAGATTACAGTACCGACCACTGTGTAAACAACTGTATTTTTATAATTTATCCAGAACATCGTATCAGACAGTACCTTTTGATAGGTTTCCACATTGAAGCCCTTTGGAAATAAATTTACCTGTCCTGAATTTATATAGGACTCACTGCTAAATGACTGTGCAACAACATTGATAAACGGATACAGCGTACAAAATATAATAATTAATAGAATACATACATTAAAGACTTTAAAGATTTTGTACTGCTTCGATTCTTTCATTTAATCTACCCCCTACCATAAACTTCGATCTGTTAATTTTCTTGAAATGCTATTTGCTGATAAGACAAGTACTAATCCAATGATGGATTCAAATAACCCAATAGCTGCTGCATAACTGAAATTATTTGATTCTAGACCAACACGGTATAAATAGGTTGAAATAACATCAGAAGTTTCATAGGTTAAAGGATTGTAAATCAATAAGATTTTTTCAAAACCGATGGCAAGGAAACTACCAATATTCAAAATTAATAGTGTAACAATTGTCGGCAGTATACCTGGAATCGTAATATGCAGAGTTTGCTTCCAACGGTTAGCACCATCTATTTTGGCTGCTTCATATAGGGATTCATCAATGGTTGTTAATGCAGCTAAGTAAAGAATTGCTCCCCAACCCATTCCTTGCCATACTTCCGATGTGACATAAATAGTTCTAAACCATTCTGGACTTTGAATAAAGCTTATTTTCTCTCCTGTAAAAAACTCCACTATCCCATTGATTGAACCATTTAATGCAGTTAGTTGCAAAATCATCCCAGCAATGATAACAATTGATAGAAAATGCGGTAAATAGGATGCAGTTTGTACAAACTTCTTAAATTTCTTTGACTTTACTTCATTTAATAGGAGTGCAAAAATAATTGGCATTGGAAAACAAAATAGTAAGGTAATTCCACCTAAAATAAGTGTATTTTTAAATACATTCCAAAAAACTGGGTCATTAATAAACATCTCAAAATAATAAAAACCTACCCATTGTTCTCCATAAATTTTCCCACCTGGCATATATCTTCTGAAAGCGATAACATTTCCTAACATTGGTCCATACTTGAAGATTAATAAATAGATGATCGGTAGAACTAGCAAGGAATATAACTGCCAATCTTTTCGTATAGCAGCTAGTGTTATTTTGAGTTTGCTTCTTTTTTTCTTATTTGCAGTTTTTACTTGTGAATGAACGACTTCAGTTTCCATAAAACCCCCCATTTCTGATTATTTGTAGACCACAGTCTTTTACAAATTTATTGCATAGTAGCTAACTATTATAAAGCTACATCTTACAAGGATGTAGCAAATATACAATAATAATTAAGTGCTTACTTTACAAAAGCGAGAAGCCCTATTAAAGTAGGGAAGTAACCATTATCTAAAGCGATGTTATTTCTAAGATTTCGTGTGATACAAATGAAGTGATAATAAGTGAAAAGATTTAATAATTGCTGGATGGTGAAGATTTTTGTTCATTCTAAAAACATACTAGTATGGTAGCATAGCTATAAAAATGCTCCCTACTGTTTAAAGAACATGAAACAGTGGCTTTCCTTTGATGTAATAAACTGGAATATGTGGAAAATCAGCTTCCATTAAAGCTTTTAAATACTCCATGCCAGGTTCTTCGCTACTAGCATGACCAATTAAGATAAGCGCCTTCTTTTTCCCTTGATGAATAGCATCTCTAACATATTCTGGTGATTCCCATTCCGGTCCCTCACCTGCAATAACTAAATCAAGATTCTGGTCCTGAAATAAAGGAATAACCAATTCTCCTCCACCACGATAACCTGCAAGTAACCCAATCCTATTGCATTCCATTGATGGATCACCAACAACTCTTACAAAAGGGATACCGAGTTTAAGTTTTACGTAATTTGCTATTTCGGTCACCGATTTCTTTGGCACAGCTAAAGTAGCTGCAGTGGACTGATATTCTTTCGTATATTTCTCCCATTCCAGCTTGCGAATCAAACCTACCATGATACCGTCTGGATCATAGCGATGAAAGTAATCATGAAAACGAAAAATATTGATATTGGCATCTTCTATTAATTGGAGCTTTGCTAGACAAATTGGGTCTTTGGCATATGCTTCTTTCCAATTTTGATGACTATAAAAAGGACCTTCATGAGTAATAATTAAATTCGCTCTGATAGAAATTGCTTTTTCTAATACTTCTTGCGTTAGCATGAAGGCGATTACAATTCCTTCAACTTCAACGTCAGCCGATCCTTTTACTAATACATCTGTTGATGATTCAAATTTTCTTGCGGGCTCGATTAGCTTCTCTATAATTCTCTGAATACTTGTCATTCTATCTCCCCCATCAAGTTAATCAAATTATACCACGCTATAGTTTGTTCATTCAATATACAAACTATAATTTTTATATTTTTCTATTAATTTTCTCCTAGAATATTTAGTATCTATCTTACTCTCTTCTCTTTATTCCGTGATTGCTTTATTCATTTCTTGCTTTTGCAAGCGTTGAAAGATGAGAATACTACTAGACATTAGGATACAAGCTACCGAAACACCGCTGAAAAAAGGAAGCAGTCCTGGAATATAGAGTAAAAGGAATGTATCAGCTGCTAATCCAAGAACGACGAGCAATAGTATATGAATATTTAAAACACCTAAAAAAAAGGAATATTTCAAATAGCCCATGAACTTTAGTTGGTAATGCACATAGACAGGAAAGAAGAATAAAAGTGTGATCAGATACAAGCATGAAATAAGTAGCAATATACTTGTTGCAACAATACGGATTACTCCATCAAGATTTAAAATTAGATAGTAATCTAGATATATCATTGCGCCAGCCACTACAAATACTAAACCGTAGATATTGCTGGTCAATAATTCACTTTTATAGACAGAGACGAATGTTTTCCAAATGGGAATTTCAGTTTCTTTTCTAAACCATTTTCGGACAACAGCAAACATTGCAACTGTAGCTGGCATAAAACCAAATAGGACTAGACCGCTTCCTATGAACAATATCCACAGTAAATTAATATAAGCTAGCTTCATTATCCATTCACAGATGGTATATAGCTTCCCCATTTGTTTCCTTGACATGCTAATCCCCTCTACTTTCTTCTTTCCTACTAGACTTTTAATGATTCAGTTCTTTATTTTCAAGAAAAAATTGCTATTCTACGTTTAGTTATCTGATATTGCTAGATATTATCACTATCAACAAGGAGGGAAAGAGGTTTATTGCTGTTCATCTAACCATAAAATACTCGTTACTCCACGTGGATAGTATTTACTTCCTGCGATTTCACCAGCGATGATTTGATCACTCCAACTCCAGATGGATAGCTCGGGATGTGTTAGCCATTCTACATGTGCTGCATCTGCCTTGGCCCCTTCTTCATCCCAATTCCAGCCAAGAATCTCTCGAGCGATAAATTGGCATAAATAAATTTTACTTAACCAAGAATTATTACTTGTAGATGAAATTTTCCATCCTCCATCTTCAAATAGACAAATTCCTTCTGTTAAAACTGTTTCAAGATGTGTTTTGAGCGCTTGAATATATGCACCAAAACGGCCATTTTCATCTAATGCATCCTTACAGTTTGTAAAGTATGGAAAAATTAGCCCTTCAATTGCTGGAATGATTTTTGAATCGTTTCCTTCTCCAATTACAGCTGGAATATAACCACTTTCTGTTACATGCTCCACAATGGTTGTAGCGCACTTTTCTGCTTGTTCCCCTGCAATCTTAGCTAAATCAGGTCTTTCATTCTCTGTAAATACTCTTTCAAGCGCAATATAGGATGCCCATATCTTACCTGCAAGATAAATATTATTTCGCGCCTGCCCTAATGATACATCAAGGCTGTCATAGGTTGTTATCTCTGCACCACCCATTACTCGTGAAGAATCTAGGCCCATTAAGCCATTGCGTTTATCTGGTTCAGGATGATCTCTATTTAGCATACTTTCAAGACAACGTTCCACTATATCCAGATTCGCATTCAGCCACTTTTGATCACCGGTATGGTTAACATAAAGGGCTGCACACAATACCCAGTTTACTAGCTGTTCATGAGTCATATGTGAGAAACATCCGTCTAAACCATATAATTCATAGGAAGAGTACTGTGGGCGAGAAATAGTATTTGCTACTCCCATATCATGTGTAAAACTTATGCCGCCTGGATATTCGGTATCATCATTTGGAAAACGAACCGTATCTTCATAACTAAATCGTTGCACAAACATATCTAATTCATTTCTAACCGTCCATGGATTCATCCTTAGCTCAAAGAAAATCTGATCTACTGTTAAATCAAAGGTATTCATCATCCGATATTCCCCTTCATTCACTACCCAGAAGGGCTCTCCATAATCTAACAGTTGAGTTGAACCGTAATAGCTACGAATGGAATGAATCAGCATAAACTTTTGATTCTCAGATAAATGATGTGCTTCCTCTATTTTTTTATTTACATTCTTCGCACGATCTGCGATTGTAGTAAAGTTTTCAAGGGCGTATGCTGCAACAGACTCAATATTTTTAAAGAAATTAGTATAATAATAGGATGTATCCATCCCAGCAGTTACAATTCCATCTCTATAAAAACAAATTGCAAACTGATACGTTCTTTTTTCTCCGGCTGGTACATCCACTACTAGGGCTCCTAATGGCCCTAATCCAAATGTCCAGTTCTCTTCTTGTGGACTTGTGAGAATATTTTCCAGACTAAAATGCATTGCTGACTTTACGTCAGGATTATTGGATACAATAGCAGTCAGTCTTCCTTGACCAATACCAGCAAAGCCATCCATTGTATCATCAACTCTTCTCATCGATGTATATGGATCACTTCCCTGATACCCAAAGAAAGCACGGCGACTACTTGTTCCACTCGTATTATCGACTGTTAATTCAGCAAGCACGGCTGGTAATATAATACTTTTTAATTCTTCTTCATTCGCAGTTAAAGGGTCTGGTACTGATTCCACTTGTGAATAAATCGTAAAAGATAAATCATCTGATTCCCATGTATCTGTTCCAAGTTGAAAATCGCGTTTTATTTTTTCTTTCGAAATAGGATAAATGATTTTTGGCTTATCTGGATCTGGATCCATGTTTTCAATATCATATCTTTTGCTCTCATCATCGTCTTGATATGCAAAGAATGGAAATGCCTCATATGTTCCTTCTTTATCTAAACTCTCAGCACCTATATAAATATTCTGTTTCGGAGAACGCCCTAACTCTAAATCTAATCCACCACCAGCACCAGGAAAACCTAGTGTAAAGCTTGAAAACGCCCCTATTGGAGAATGGTGAGCATTAAAAAATAAATTTTTTGGCATCGTGTTTAATTCCTCCTTTTGATTATCCTTTGACAGATCCCGCAGCTAACCCTTCAACAATTTTATTACTTAACACAAGGAAGGCAATTAATATTGGAATAATACTAATCATCAAAGTTGCCCCAATCGCTCCCCAATCTGTTAAATATTGACCGACAAAGTTATTAACGCCAACCGTTAATGTCTTCCATTTATCAGAGCTAATAAACGTATTAACGAATACAAATTCATTCCAGTTATAAATCATATTGATAATGACAACTGTTGCCATTACAGGCGTTGTCATTGGCAACGTGATTTGAAAAAATATGCGGTGAATCGAGCAACCATCCATTACAGCTGCCTCTTCTAGTTCCCGTGGCAATGCTTGATAGAATCCTAATAAAATCATGATTGTTAGCGGTAAATTAAACGCTGTATACGATAAGATGATAGAAATCGGATTATCGATTAGTTGTAATTGATTAAAGAAACTAAATAGTGGAATTAATGTAGAATGCAATGGAATCATGATTCCAACCATAAATAATCCAAGAACAAGTTTACTTAATTTCCAATGCATTCTTGTAATCGCAAAGGTAACAAAGCTTGCTAGTATTACTGTTAAGACTACTGCTATAACAGTTATCCACACACTATTAAAGAAATATTGGCTAATGTTTCCTTGTGTCCATACTTTTACATAGTTGCCCCATTGCGGATCTTTTGGAAGTGCAAATGGAGATAACCCAAACACTTCTTGATTCGTTTTTAAAGAAAAGAAGAACAACCAAACGAGTGGATAAATTTGAAAAATAGCAATTATTCCAAGCACTATATACAAAATACCGTATCCTATTTTACTTCCAATCGTTCCTTTTATTTTAGGAGATGTGGATAAATCAGTTTTATTATTTTTTTGTATTACTACTTCACTCACTATTATCTATCTCCTTTAGTACTGAGCATCTTCTTTTGATGCTGTTAATTTTTGAATAACCCAAGTCATCACAAGACAGATTATTAATAACGCAAAGCCAATAGCACTACCGTAGCCAAAATTATATGTTTTAAATGCTTCCTTATACATATAAGAAGCCATTACTTCACTAGCACCATTAGGTCCTCCGCCAGTCATTACATAGATTAAATCAAAGTATTTTAAGGAACCTACAATTGCTAATACTATTGTTACTTTGATTACTGGAGCAATCAATGGTAGCTTAATTTTATAAGCAATTTGTAATGGCGTTGCTCCGTCGATTTTAGCTGCCTCAATAATCTCATCTGACACTCCTTTTAAGGCTGCATAATAGATAATGATGTAAAAACCTGCATATTGCCATACGATCGGGATAAAAATGGAGTATAATACCAAGTTTGGATCCGCAAGCCATATAGGTGTGTTTTCCACTCTAAATATTTCCAAAAGCTTGTTCAGCATTCCATTGGTTGGATCAAAAATTTTCAGCCATAACTGAGCAATTGCGACAGAAGATAAAAGCATTGGAATCAAGTAAATTTTGCGTAGAAGTCCTGCTCCTTTAATCTTACTTGCTAAAATTAACGAGATTACTAAATAGGCTATTAGACTTATCGCAGAAAATACAGCTAATAAAACCGAATGATACGTACTCGTCCAGAACATTTTATCTTTCATGAGCTCTTTATAATTGTCTAGTCCAATAAATGTCTTAGTCCCTATACCGTCCCAATCCATTAAGCCGTAATATCCTGTTAATACGATAGGAATATAAATTAAAATTAAAATGAGCAATAGTGCAGGGAGCACATACAGAGTGATTACCCATTTGTTCGACATCACGTTTTTCATTTTCTGTTCTCCCTCCTTATTGATTAATAAAAGCTCTGTCACGTTAATATTGGAATTCTAAAACGATTTTTTATGACATCAACAAAGCCTTCTCTTAAATCAATAATGTAAATGGCATAAACAATATCCAAAATGATTATTTTTAAATAGTGGAATCCATCCCTTTTCTTCATGATAGATTCCACCATTTTAGTTGACTGATTTTCTCGTTATTCTTCCTCAGCTAATGCCTGTTCTTGTTTTTTCGTAAATTCTTTTGGTGTTGCCTGACCACCAAATAGTGATTGAATCATATCTAAATGCACTTGAGCAACCCCTGAGCTCATTTGAACATCTGCATATAGTGTTAAATTGGAAGCTGTTCCTAAATCATTTAAAATATCGATATACATTTGATCTAGCTCAATATTCGATGTGTCAACAACAGTTGCTGGAATAACCCCCGCATCTTTAACAGAGTTTTTGCCCCATTCTTGCACTAAATATGCTACAAAATCTTTTGCTTCTTCTTTAACTTTTGATTTTTCAGAAACAAACAGTCCAACTCCAGGACCACCTACATAGCTGTTAATGTCCCCTTTACCACCTTCATATGTTGGGAACTTAAAGTATCCTACTTTATCTTTAAATTCTTGGGTAACATCTGGGCTTGTTGTATAGTTTGGCAATTCCCAAGTAGCCATTAAATACATAGCTGCTTGCTCGTTCATAAAGTATCCTTTTGCCTCATCATTTGATAAACCGTTGAATCCTTTTACAAATCCACCCATATCAACTAACTTTTTAATTTCTTCAGCTGCTTGAACAAGTGCTGGATCTTCGAAACTTCCAGAACGATTTATCGCATTTGTTAATACTTCTGGCCCACCTATTCTATCTGCTAGATACATATACCACATAGAACCAGTCCAGCGATCTTTATTACCTAGAGTAATCGGTGTCACATCATTATCAGCTAACGTTTTAACAACATTTAAGAACTCATCATATGTTTCAGGAACTTCTAAATTATATTTTTCAAAAATTTCTTTATTGTAATAAACTGGTGTAATATTTAATTCAAGTGGAAGTCCGTATGTTTTACCATCCATGGCAAAAGCTTCGGTTGTACCTGCTACAAATTGATCTTTAAAATTGCTATCAATTACATCATCTAATGATGCAAACATTCCACCTTTAACAAATGGCTGCATATATCCTGCTGCCCATGTAACCCCAACATCTGGTAGTTCATTAGAAGCAGATAAGACTTTAATTTTATCTTTATACTGTTCGTTTCCAAGAATCTCTGTTTGAATTTTTACATCTGGGTGGTCTTTTTCATATTGCTTAATGATATCGTTTACAATTGTAAATTGAGCTTTAGAACTTCCCTCTGGCCATAAATGCATGAATTTAATCACGGTCTTATCACCATCATTTGAAGCGCTTTCATTATTAGAAGAAGTGGATGAAGAACATCCTGCTAAAACTAAAATCATCAATAAAGCAATAGATAGTAGTGCTGACATTGTTTTTCTATGAAACATTAAATCTACCCCCTATACCATCCTAGTTATATCTTACAATTAAAGTCTATCATTATTGTATTTTCCAAAAAAGGTAACAATGATTAGAAAAAGTTCAACTATTTTTAGAAAGCCCTTTCAATATTTGCTTTTCGATAGGCGCTCGGTGTTGCCCCTTCTAATTCTTTAAAGATTTTAATAAAATATTTAGCTGTTTTGTATCCTGACTCTTCGGCAATATCCGCAATCGAAAGCTTTGTTGAGATAAGCAGATTTTTAGCATGCTGAATTCTTCTTCTTGTTATATATTCACTAAATGTTAAGTGGATTTCTTCCTTGAACAGCACACTAAAATAGCTCGGATTTAAATAAACATGATCAGCTACTTCTCGTTGCGTCAATTCTTCTTTTAAATGCTTATCAATATATTGTAGAGCTTTCTGAATTGGTTCTCTAGCTGATTCATTTGTTACCGTCGCGTCAATTAACTTATCATCGACTACTTTTGAGATAATATTGACTCTTTCTCTATTTTTATCGATCATTATGGCATCTTCCACTGCTTCTATTAATTTCTTTTTGCTTATTGGTTTTAGTAAATAATTAATAACTCCTAAACGAAGAGCTTCTTGAGCATACTCAAATTCAGAATAAGCAGAGATGACAATAACGACAGGTAAGTGCTTTTGATCTTTAATCGTTTTCAACATGGTTATACCAGTGATTTTTGGCATACGAATATCTGTTATAAGGATGTTTACTTTTTGTTTTTCCATGATGTCAATTGCAGAATCGGCATTTGCCGCCAATAATATTTGATATTGGTCATTTTGGCCATTAGACCAGTTCTCCAATGTTTTTTTAATTCCTTCCCTGGATTTTGGCTCATCATCGACAATCAATATTGTTTTTGTATACATCCTTACATACCTCCATCTTTTGGAATTTCAAAAGAAATTAACGTTCCTTTATTTTCACTACTCTCCATAATGAGTCCCTTTTGCTGCCTTTCTGGATAATAGAGTGTAAGCCTTTTATACACATTGGAAAGAGCCATTCCCTTGCCTGTCGTAGATGAAATTCCCTCTTTTCCCATCGACTCCTTAATCCTTTGTAATTTAGACGCACTTATACCAATGCCATCGTCTTTCACACTAATCTTGATGGTGTTATTCTGTTCTGCTTGCTCAACTGTCACATCAACCGTACATTGTCCAAGCTTATTCTCCGCACCGTGCAATACAGCATTTTCAACTAATGGCTGTATCAAAAATTTAGGGATTTTTACCTCCTCAAAAGCTTCAGGAAGTTTTATATGCCATTTCAATTGCTCTCCAAATCGCATTTTCATTATTTCCATATAATCCTCTATATGTGCTATTTCGTCTTTTACACGTACCCACTCCTCCTCTGAGGAACGAGAAATAGTGTATCGAAATAAATTCGACATTGTGACAACAAGTTCAGCCAACTCTTCTTCCTCTTTTTCCTCTAATGTCCAATGAAGAGCATCTAAAGTATTAAATAAAAAATGAGGATTGATCTGCGCTTGCAATGCTCTTAGTTCACTGCGGCTCCGAATAATTTCCTTTTGGTATACCATTGTTATTAAATGATTGGTTTCTTTGACAAGCTGATTATATGTACTATTTAATTCGTTTATTTCATTAACAGAAGCGATGTTAGGTGTCAGTGGTAAGGAACCTTCACTAGCAAATCGCATCGTATTTGTTAAGCGGATAATTGGTCGAGTAATAATATTTGAAAGAAAAAAAGAGCATACAAAGAAAATAAGTAGTCCAATTATTCCAGCTAAAACGATACTTGTTCGTAAGACTATTATCCCTTCCGTTAACGTATTGAACGGAGTAAGAATGAGAACGGTCCAGCCAGTAACATAGGAAAAACTTTTCGTAATCATGTAATCCTTTTCATTTATTCGGATAATTTTTTTATCACTTTCCACTATTGCCCCACTCGATTGCTCAAAATTCGTGATAATCGGTTTCTTTACTTCGTCTAAAAGCATAAAATATTGATTCGTTTCATCTGTAAGCGCTTGATTTGCAAACTGAAAATAATTAGCATAAATACTAAAAAGTATATATCCACCATTTGCAAAACTGCGATTAATAAGATTTACCCTCCTGATAGCAAGAAAATAATTGCTGTCATTTGGATCCTCTCCTATCCAAACAAGACTTCCTCTTGCTTCATCGGCCTTTTTAACCCAACTTGCGTCAAGACTTGTCATTAGATTAGCATCGTCCAGTGGCAAAATACGCGTTTGATTACGAGTAAATAATTGGAAAGAAAAAATACCATCAGAATTAGCTGTAATTGTATTGACTGTACCCATTAATTCTTGTCTTTCCTGAAAGGCTACTTTTCTTTGCTCATACTCTTTAATTAAAAGCTTTTGTACTTTCTCATTAGTAGCTACTAGCTTTGATGCCATATTTAATTGCTCGTATAAGGTCTCGATTCTACCATTTGCTTCAACCGCTACTTGCTGAATTTGTTTTTCTGCATTATTTTCTAATAAAGTGGACACTTGATTAAATATCAATGTACTAACAAATAAAAGAACGACTATCATAACAGATAAAAAAACAAATAAGATTTGATTCCTTAATGTATTCCATTTTCTTAATAAATTGAACATCCATTTATCGCCTTTCTGTTTATTTGCCCCATTATTATACCAAAAAATAGTTTACTTTGTTTATTCATTATACAAATAAACATAATTTTCTATTCTGTTTTAAAGAAAGTTGTTTCCGTAAATTTTGCTGCTAATAGTCGAATCCTCCAAAATTCCAAATACAATTTTTTCCTTTTTTAATGAGAAGCTCCCTTACGAACAAACTAAGCCAAGCCAATTATGCAAAAAAAAGAGTCTAGCTAATTACTTTTGTAAGAAGCCTAGACTCTTCTTTCTATTACTGTTTGTCATCATACATTTCTTTACTTTATATTAATGAATAATGGTTACCCTATTTTTCTTTTGCAGCTTTCTTTGTATTCCTCTCATTAATAGGTTCTTACCTATTCTTCTTGTTGGAGGAAATAAGATAATAGCTCCTACAATATCTGTTAAAAATCCAGGAAACACTAATAAAAATCCTCCAATAAGAACACAAAAGCTATCTAAAATAGCATCACCTGGCATCATTCCCTGATTTAACTGAGCTTGAACATTTCGAATCGCCTTTAAACCCTGTTTCTTTAGTAAGATACCACCAAGAATTCCTGTTCCTATAGCAATAAATAAGGTTTCTGTTATTCCAATTAAATTTCCAGCTAAAAGAAAGATTACGACCTCAATTAGTGGTAAAAGCAGCAAGCTAATAATAAAATTTCGCAAGTTGTCACCATCCTCATCTGTATTGCCTTTCTTTCATTATACCTTTTTTCCTTTCATGCTGATAGCAGGAAGCTATCTGTTTCTTTCTTTATGACATTGTTAAATCATGTCATTTCTCTTTTGAGTGATGCCTCTGCTTATAAAGCGATTATATGGTAATGGTAATAACACAACTCGAATACATCCCTAATAAGGAAAATGGAAGCATCAGGCATGGAAGGCAGCCTATACTTTTTTGAAAAAAGATATAAAAAAGAAGAATATTCATTGCCTAAATGATTCAGACAAGAACATTCTTCCTTTAATTATTAATCGATTCTTACTTATAGTACGCTAGCATGTCCACTATAAACATAACCGCTGCGAGAATCAACTGTAATATCTAATCCATCTTTTAAGATGCTT
>NZ_DALZDK010000043.1:25093-27034 GCF_031978665.1 Niallia sp.
TGTTGCATTTTCAACTCCAACAATAACAGGTATTCCAATGTTTAATCCTACAACAGCTGCATGGCTTGTTAAGCCACCTTCTTCAACAATTAATGCACTGCATTTTTCTAATGCTGGCACCATATCGCGATCCGTTGCATTTGTTACAAGAATAGAACCAGATTTAACTTTATCTAGTGCGTCGTTTGCATTAGTAGCAATTACAGCTTTACCAAAAGCTGTTTTACGACCAATACCTTGTCCTTTAGCAAGCACGTCTCCAATTACATGAATTTTCATGATGTTTGTTGTACCCGCTTCTCCAACAGGAAGACCTGCTGTAATAACTACTAAATCGCCATGTGTAACAATAGAGCTGTTAACACCTTCTTGAACTGCTACATCTAGCATTTCATCTGTTGATTCAGACTTTTGGCTTAGACGTGGATATACTCCCCAAACAAGCGCTAATTGTCTTTGAATTCTTGCATCATAAGTTACAGCGACAATTGGAGCCTCTGGGCGGTATTTAGAAATCATTCTTGCAGTATGGCCACTACCAGTTGGTGTGATTACCGCTTTAACTTCTAAATTTAATGCTGTATGGGCAACAGATTGTCCGATTGAATCAGTAATTGAATGCTCTGAATCTTTGCTGCGTTTAGATAAAATTTCTTTATAATTTAATGCTTCTTCTGCTCTTGAAGCAATATTATTCATCGTTTGTACAGCTTCCACTGGATATGATCCTGCTGCTGTTTCACCTGAAAGCATTATTGCATCTGTACCATCAAAGATTGCATTTGCTACATCACTTGCTTCTGCACGAGTTGGACGTGGATTACGTTGCATAGAGTCTAGCATTTGCGTTGCAGTTATAACTGGTTTACCTAAAGTGTTACATTTTTTAATTAATAATTTTTGGACTAATGGCACTTCTTCTGCTGGGATTTCTACCCCTAAATCACCACGAGCAACCATTAATCCATCAGAAACCTCTAGAATTTCATCAATATTATCCACACCTTCTTGGTTTTCAATCTTAGGAATAATATGGATATGTGATGCATTGTTATCTTCTAATAATTGCTTAATTTCTAAAACATCAGATGCGCGACGTACGAAAGATGCAGCAATAAAATCAATTCCTTGTTCAATACCAAAACGGATATCATTGGCATCTTTTTCTGTCATGCCAGGAAGCTTTACAGCTACTCCAGGAACGTTTACACCTTTTTTATTTTTTAATGTACCTGAATTTAAAATTTTTGTATGTATTTCACCAGCTGCTTTGTCAACTTTTGTTACTTCAAGACCAATTAAGCCATCATCAAGTAGAATTTTGCTACCTGGCTCCACATCATCAATTAATCCTTCATAAGTAACAGAGAATTTTTCTGTTGTTCCTTCAACTTCTGTCATTGAAACAATGATATCATTGCCTGCAACTAATTCAATAGCACCATTTTGCATATTGTTTGTTCTGATTTCTGGACCTTTTGTATCTAAAAGAATCGCAATATTGTTTCCAGTAATCTCTGCTGCTTCGCGAATATTTTTTATTCTAGCACCATGCTCATCAAAATCGCCATGTGAAAAGTTAAGGCGAGCAACATTCATTCCAGCTTCCATTAATTGCGTTAATTTTTCCACGCTTTCACTTGCAGGACCAATAGTACATACAATCTTCGTTTTACGCATTAATAATACCTCCGATAAAATTTATAAAAATAATTGCTAACTTCACAGCATTTAAGGAATTTATAAGTTATCAGTGCCATAAAATGTACTAGATAATCATAAATTCCTAACGATTTATTAAATGGATAATTCTTTTGATAAATGATATAAATTACTATCAATCGTATGTTTACGTGCTAATGCTTCAATGATATCATAATCAACCAATTGGTTTTTCTCGATACCAACAGCTCTTCCACCTTTACCTTCTACAAGAAGCTC
>NZ_DALZDK010000043.1:27044-28930 GCF_031978665.1 Niallia sp.
CAACTGCATAAGCTCCTAAGCGGCTAGCTAATACGCGGTCTTGCGCAGTAGGTGAACCACCACGTTGCATATGACCTAATACAGATACACGTGTATCAAAGTCAGTGTTTTCTTCGATTAGCTTGCCAATTTCAACACCACTTGCAACCCCTTCTGCTACGACAATAATACTATGCTTTTTGCCGCGCTCTTGGCCTTTTTTCAATCTGCTAACTGTCTCTTCCAGATTAAAGCCTTCTTCAGGGATAAGGATTGTTTCAGCACCACCAGCTAAACCAGCCCATAAAGCAATATCTCCAGCATTTCTTCCCATAACTTCAATAATGAATGTTCTTTCATGAGAAGTTGCTGTATCACGGATTTTATCAATTGCATCGATAACTGTGTTTAGTGCCGTATCAAAGCCGATTGTAAATTCTGTTCCTGGAATATCATTATCGATTGTACCTGGAACTCCAACACATGGATAACCTTGTTCTGTAAGCGCCTTCGCTCCCATATAAGATCCGTCTCCACCAATTACAACAAGCCCATCAATATTATGTTTCTTTAATTGCTCAATTCCTTTTTGTTGTCCTTCTTTTGTTTTGAATTCTTCACAACGTGCAGAAAAAAGGAATGTTCCACCACGATGGATTATATCACCAACAGAACCAACTTCTAATTTTTTGAAGTTGCCGCTAATTAGCCCAGCATAACCACCAATAACTCCATATACTTCTACTCCATGAAAAATCGCTTTACGAACTACCGCTCTAACGGCCGCATTCATTCCTGGTGCGTCACCGCCACTTGTTAATACACCAATTCTTTTAACTGTCAATTTCCTCACCTCATAATTTCATTAACAAATAAATTATGTAGCATAACATACATATACTATTATATAACAAATTATCTGTCTGCAACATTTTTCACAAAATTTACATATATATAATCTATGTATTGCTAACTTTTGTAAATTAATCAAGAAATTGTTTATTCTCTATTAATTTCCCTGATATTTATCCAATTATCCATTAAACAATTCTACCATATCACGAAGAATCGCGTATCTCAACTTAATATGAGAAAAAAATAAAAGACGGAATAATCAGCAAACTGAAAACGTTTTATAACCCTTTGATTTATAGTTTTTTTCCCTATAAATGAAACTTTAAACCATTTCGCCATTATTTTCAAAGAAGTTCAAAATAACAGTTTTATATTGTGCAATTCACTCTTTTTTATGTAGACTGTTTTTTAGGTTTCTATTGTAAAGTTCATTTTTACCAAATCACGTTTTTTTATACTTTTTCACACAGAACAGTTAAAACCCATTTACTTTTAAAACAACCTATTTTTTCAATGTTGTCATAAAAAAACTGTAGACAGTTGTTCTATTGTCTACAGTTTAAAACATTTCATTATAATAGGCTTTTTCAACGATTTAAATAGGCACCCATATTTTTAAACTTAGCATAACGATGATTCACAAGTTCTTCCTTTGTCATCCCGGTTAATTCTTTAAGAGATGTATATAGAACCTCATCGATTTGCTCTGCTTGTTCTTTTATATCATGGTGTGCTCCACCTTTGACTTCTCTTATAATCGAATCAATTATACCCAATTCCTTTAGGTCTGGTGCAGTAATCTTCATTTTTTCCGCAGCTTGTTTTGCCTGTCCAGCATCTTTCCATAAAATAGATGCCGCTCCTTCAGGGGTAATAACCGAATATGTGGAATTCTCCAGCATATGGATATAGTTACCAACGCCAAGGGCTAAAGCTCCGCCACTTCCACCTTCCCCTATTACGATACAGACAATTGGTACCTGCATAGATGCCATTTCAAATAAATTTTTGGCAATTGCTTCACTTTGTCCTCTTTCTTCAGCGGCTTTACC
>NZ_DALZDK010000043.1:28940-38319 GCF_031978665.1 Niallia sp.
ACCTTTGGTATCAATAAAACAAATAATAGGACGATTAAACTTATCCGCTTGCTTCATTAAGCGAAGCGCCTTGCGATACCCTTCTGGATGTGGCATTCCAAAATTCCTGCGAATATTTTCTTTCGTATCCTTCCCTCTCTGATGACCAACAATTGTTACTGGCAATCCTTTATATTTTGCAATACCACCTACGATTGCCTGATCATCTCCAAAGCCTCTATCCCCATGCAATTCGATAAAATCTGTAAATAAACAGGAAATATAATCAAGAGTAGTTGGTCTATTTGGGTGTCTTGCAATTTGCACCCTATCCCAAGGCTTCATATTATCATAGACATCTTTTTCTAGTTTTTTTAAACGGATTTCCAATTTTTCAATCTCCGTACTTAAATCAACATTTGCATTTTCCGAGAAATCTTTTAACTCTTTGATCTTATCTTTTAATTCATTAATCGGCTTATCAAAATCTAATCCTACCACTCTAATTCACCACCAGTTTGATGCATTTCAAGCACTAAGCTAAGCTTTTCTTTTAATTCTAATCTTGGTATAACTGCATCCAATTGACCATGTTTGAGTAAAAATTCTGCTGTCTGGAAGTCCTCAGGAAGCTCCTCACCAATTGTTTGTTCAATTATTCGGCGTCCTGCAAAGCCAATTAACGCTCCAGGTTCAGCAAAATTATAATCTCCAAGTGAGGCGAAGCTCGCAGAAACTCCTCCTGTTGTCGGATGTGTCATAATCGTAATATATAAACCGCCATTATCACTAAATCGTTTTAATGCCGTACTCGTTTTAGCCATTTGCATCAGACTTAGAACGCCTTCCTGCATTCTTGCTCCACCAGAAGCAGTAAAAATAATAAATGGTACAGAAAGCTCATCAGCCTTTTCGATTGCAAGTGTTATTTTTTCTCCAACTACTGATCCCATACTCCCCATTCGGAAAGAAGAATCCATTACAGCTATCACTACTTTATTTCCATTTATTTCACCAGTACCAGTAACAACCGCTTCATTCATATTGGTTTTCTGAATATCTCCAGCAATCTTATCCTCATAGCCAGGAAACTGTAAAGGATTGCCTGTTCTCATATCCTCATTTATCTCCGTAAAAGTTGCTTCATCCAGAATACTATTCATTCTTTCATATGCCTTCATTGGCAGATGATAGCCACAGTTTAAACACACCTTTAAATTCTTCTGTAGCTCACGTGTATACATTATTTTCTTACAATTAGAACATTTTGTCATAATACCTTCTGGTACTTCATTTTTCGATAACTCAGAAGGCAATGTTGCATATTTAAGTTTTTTCGATTTCGAAAATATCCCCTTAATCAATATGGAAACCTCCCCATAAGTAACAATTTAGATTTGAATCGGATTCCTGTCATTCCCATGCACCATTATTCATTTAAAGTTATTGTAATTCCTATATACACTCCATAATTTCATTTGATCCTTTTGATTTAATGCATCTAAAAGAAGGAGGTAATCCTCCCTCTTCCATTCTTTTGCAGGAATCGTTAATGAGTGATAATAGTCATTCAAAATCGTCCATAATCGATGGACCAAAAAATTATCAGCAATTTTAATTAGTTGAAAGAAAAATTCACTTTCTGATATTTCTTGATCATTCACCCACTGTTTTAAATGTTCGATTTCATCTTCTGTTATTTTTTCCATTGCAATATATAGAGCGTTTAATTGAATATAATTTTTCGTCTCTAAGACGTCTTGCTTTGCTTTATCATTCTTCAATATGAATGTACTGATCAATTCTACTAATTTATGGCCTTGAAAATCACGAAGAAAGGTTCCTTCGCCTTTTCTGGTTTCAATAAGTCCAAGTAGCTCTAACGCCCTTAAGGCTTCCCTAATGGATGACCTTCCTGCTCCAAGGGTTTCACTTAATACCCGCTCAGATGGAAGCTTGTCCCCCGGTTTTAGGCCGTTCTGATCAATCATTTCTCGTAAATGATTTACAATATCCACATATAATTTGGATTCCTTTGAAGATGATTCATTCACCTTAAGTCATCACTCACTTCTTTCTTGCCCAAACAAGGCAAATAATAATTAGAAAATAAATAAAGTATAAGTACAAAATAATCCAATTCAAAAAAATTCCGCCAAGTGGTCTGACCAGTTAGCTTATTAAACAATATACCATCTTTTAAAAGTTGTAAAGTTTTATTCCGCTAAGATAACTTGTTCAGCACCTAGTAGAGCCGATAATTCAGCGATACATTCTTTACTTGGAGAAATTTTATATTCTTCGTTTAGGACAATGTTTTTTCCAGTTTCTTCATAATGAATAATAACCGGTGTATTTCCTGGAAAGTCTCGCATAATGGAAAGCAGTTTTACTTTTTGGTTAAGCATTTTTTCCTCATTCATAACTTTAATAAACAACTTATGCTCCTTTTTAGGGAGTGATTGGACTATTGTTCCCATTGATTCAACTATTTGAATCACTAATTGTTTATTTCCATTTCTTTCTTCACATTTCCCTTCCAAGTAGACCATTTCACCTGGTGTAAGAAGATCTTGATATTTCTTAAAGACAATTGGAAAAACGACGCCTTGAACGTCTCCGCTTTGGTCACTTAACTGTATAAATGCCATAGGTTCTCCTTTTTTTGTACGAATGGCACTTAATTCTGTTATATACACAATACTTCTTTGTTTCTTGTTTAGTTCCATTTCATTAATAGGGGTTGTTTGTAAAGCAGCCTGATGATGCTTATAAATAGATACTGGGTGGTCAGACAAGTAAAATCCTAGGGCATCTTTTTCTAAAGCTAATTTATCCTCTACTTTGAGTGGTTCCACTTCTACATATTTCGGCTTGAAAAAGAAATCATCTTCACTAAACAAATCATTCTGTTCCTCATCCTCAGGATGAACTAACTGTGCATGCTGAATTGCCACATCAATTGATGCCAGCAAAGTAGCACGGTCCTCGCCAAATTCATCAAAGCTTCCTGAATAAATAAGCATTTCCATCACTTTTCTATTCATTATCTTAGGAGAAACACGTATACAAAAATCAAATAAATCCTCAAATTTTTTCTGATTCCTTGCCTTTAGTATTTCTCTCATTACATTTCCGCCAATCCCTTTTATCGCAACTAAACTATAACGAATTTTATTCTTTTCGACTCGGAAAAAGTAATGGCTTTGATTAATGGATGGCGGGGACAATTCGATATTCATCTGTTTTAATTCCTGAATATATTGAAGTATTTTCCCAGTATTTCCGATAGATGATGTCAATAATGCAGCCATAAAATATAGTGGATAGTTAGCTTTTAAATAAGCAAGCTGATAAGCAATCATACTATATGCTACTGCATGGCTTCTATTAAAACCATAATTAGCAAATCGCACAATTAGCTCATATATTTCATTCGCTGTTTTCTCGTGATATCCTTTTCTTTGAGCTCCTTTTACAAAATGGACTTTTTCTTTCTCCAGTACATCTTTTTGTTTTTTACTAACTGCTCTTCTTAATAAATCTGCCTCTCCTAATGTAAATCCAGCCATTTTCGAAGCTATTTGCAATAGTGATAGGTAAGTATTTGATGTTATCTCCAACTTTTCCCCCACTCCACACCGTACGTGAGACTTTCACCTCATACGGCGTTCCATCAAGATTTGAATTCATTTATTATCTAATAAGGTTTTCAATGATTTCGAATGTAAGGCTTTAAATATTAACTGTTATCGCTTCTAATCTACATTTTCTTCTAAGTGTGTTTACTTTTCGAACTTGTTCTTCTTTAAGATTTAATTCAAATAACAATTCTTTTATCTTTTCAGGATTTGTTGAATGAATTAACCTATGAACTTTCGCTCTTACTATTATTAGGTTTTGGTATTTGTCATCTCCGCCTAATTTTCTAGGCTTCATATGATGACATTGTATTTCACCAATATCTAATATTTTGTTTGTTATTCCACACTTACCATTTTGGGCTGAGAATAAGGATAATCGGTTGTCATTGTACTCTATGCTTTCACTTAGTAATGGGGTTTTCATTAGATATTGAATCTTTCTTTGAATGTCATAATTTAATGATTGATGAATTAGTGCTCTTCCCCTGACACTGTAATTGCATATTTCCTTTTTGAATTGCATTGGAGCCTTATGTGATATTTTAGCAATCGGTATTATTGCTTGACTACATAAGAAATGGATTCCTTTGCTCTCACCGTAATTATCTTTAATAAATTTACTCATAGTCCCAGATGGTGTTTCAATGTATTTAAAGCGATTTCTCCTAATATTTAAAGTAAGGTAATCCACTTTATGAAAATCTTTACTCACATGAGACGCGGCATTGTAATAGTTGTGTAAACCACTTATTGTCGCATTATATATCCCTATATTCTTAGACAACTCTTTTGGTTTACTATGTTGTATTTGTTTTACAACCGATTTGACTTTTTCAATAGATTTGCTCAATGCTTTATCATTCATTATTGACTTTACAGTAAATTTATCTTTGCTACTCTTTTTGTGCGCACTCCATTTTGTCCCTTTACGAACTACCTTCATTTTAAATCCAAGAAATTCTGAATAGTTCTTTTTAAGGTTAACTATTTTGGACTTTTCTTCACTTGTATCTAAGAATAATCTTTCTTTTAACCATTTCGTTGTCGCTTCTTTGATTATTCTTGCTTCTGTTAGAGTACCACAAAAGATTTTAAAATCATCTGCATATCGCACAATATGCATTTCTTTCAAATTAGTTTTCCGTAAAGCTCTGTTAACTGATATTGAGCAGCTATATTGGTGTCTAGTTTTTAATCCATCCCATTGGGAATGTATCCACCAGTCGAGTTCGTTAAGAACGATATTTGATAATAGTGGCGATAGGATTCCACCTTGAGGAGTTCCCTTATCTGGAATTCCTTCTCCAATGATTTCTGCCTTGAGCATTTTGGAAATAACTGAAATCAATCTTTTATCTTTGATTCCCATACTCCAAATTTGCTTAAGCAGTTTACCATGATTGACATTATCGAAGAATCCCTTTATGTCTATATCCACTACATAATGCAAATAACTTCTCTGCATTATGTGATAACATCTTGCAATTGCATGTTTTGTACTTCTGTTCGGTCTAAATCCAAAAGAATAATCATAGAATCTAGCTTCGCATATTGGTTCAAGTACTTGTTTTATACATTGCTGTATTATCCTATCTTCTATCGTTGGTATCCCTAAAGGTCTTTGTTTACCATTTGCCTTAGGAATTAGAACTCTTCTAACTTTATGTGGATGATAGTTACTAAGTCTCTTTCTAACATATTCCACAATTTCATCAGGATTAAATTTTGTTAAGTCCTTAATCGTTTTCTTATTACAACCCGCTGTTAGACTTCCTTTATTTGATTTTATTTTCCTATATGCTACCAAAATGTTTTCTCTACTGGTTACTATTTCCATAACCCTTTTAAAATCTTTACCTTGTTGGGAATCTTTATAAAGATTATCGTAAACACTTTGGATATCATAGTACTCATTGAATCTAAGCGAACCCTTTTTCAAAGCCTTTTCTTCTACATACATTGTCAAAGTCGGTGTACCTCCTTTGAGTTTTCACTCAAAGTGGATTACCTCTCTTAGTCTTACTCGAACCTCTGATTACCTTATTATAACTTTTGAATTTAATTCTTGACTTGTGCCTATCCCTCCACCACTTATTATCATGGTTTCTTCGGTACTGTGGCACTACTTTCACTTAGATTAAAATAAGTTATAGCCTTAAGCTTTTCCTTATTACCGTTTCATCGAAATTAGGTTTTCTCCACGTTCTAAGCTTTCCACGTTCCCATAACTTTATCTTTACATATACTTTTAGGTGCTTCCTTTGCGCCTGTTAGCTTTGATAGTGCCTGTAACACTATAAGGTATTTCATAAAATCAACTTTTACTTTACCTCACTAACCCCACATATAAAGTGGTAATAGCCTTTCGACTATCTAGAACTTTAGACACTTACATTCGGAAGTTCGTCAGTTTTTAATACATAAACATTCTCACCATGAGTATTTTGTAGACCCCCGGCATATCACGAACCATATCAATTACTAAATACTTTCCTGACAGGTGGACTCTAGTCACTTTTGTACCAATCTCTACTTGTATCTTTCTTGACTTAGGTTGCTTCTGCCGACTTCACCAAGCTTCATAAGATAAAGTTCCTAAAATTTTATCCCATGTTGGAGTATTAGGGAGTTAGTTTCAAGGCGTTACCCTATCATTCCTAACTTCAAGTTATAAGTTCTATACCTTTTATAGGTATGTCGCTTTTCGGATGTATTCCTTATGCGAAACGTGTCACACTGATTTGCTCTTGATAAACAATGACCCCATATGTGCTGCTTAATATTTCTTCTAAATCTGTATGGTAATAGTTAATGGACTCTTTCCCATGTTTTCTATTGATATAATGTGGGATATTCTCCATTGGACCTGGACGATACAGAGCATTAACAGCTACAATATCTTCAAAATCAGTCGGGTGTAACCTTTTTAATACGTTACGCATCCCTTCTGACTCCAACTGAAAAATCCCCGTTGTCTCCCCTTTGCTTAAGCGCTGGAACACAGCTGGATCATCAATCGGTATCTCTCTTATATTTATTCTTTTTTTCGTTGCTTTATAAATCATATCAAGAATCGATTCAATAAAAGAAAGATTTCTCAAACCAAGAAAATCCATTTTTAATAACCCAAGTTCTTCTAAGTATTCCATGCTATACTGTGTTAAGTAAATATCATCATGGCCACCTTGAATCGGGATAATTTCAACAAGTGGCTGTTGACTAAGGACAACCCCAGCAGCATGGGTAGATGTATGCCTTGGAAGCCCTTCGATTTTACAAGCTGTTTCAAACAGCTTTTTATTTCGAGGGGATGACGCAATAAATTGCTGCAGGCGAATTGATTCTTGATAGCTTTGTTTAAGGTTGATTCCTAGTTTAGATGGAATCATCTGCGAAAGCTCTTCTAGCTCTTTCATGGATAAGCCAAATACTCGTCCTACATCACGCAAGGCAGCTTTAGCAGCAAGCGTACCAAATGTAATAATCTGTGCAACATGAAGCTCTCCATATTTGTTTTTCACGTAAGAAATAACTTTCTCTCTCTTATTATCTGGAAAATCAATATCGATATCCGGCATCGAAATTCGCTCTGGATTTAAAAATCTTTCAAATAGCAATTGATACATAATAGGATCTACATCTGTAATATGTAAAACATAGGAAACGATCGATCCAGCAGCCGATCCTCTTCCAGGACCAGTTAGGATATTATTCTCTCGTGCAAACTTCATAAAATCCCAAACAATTAAGAAATAGTCACTATATTTCATTTTCCCAATAATCTCAAGCTCGTAATTTAAACGCGCTATATGCTCTTTTGAGGGCTCTGGATATCTTTCATATAAACCAGCAATGCATAATTCTTTCAAATAGCTTTCGGCAGTTTTGTCTGCAGGAACAGTATATTTAGGCAAAGTAGCAAGTATACCTTCCATTTCAATTTGGCAAGCTTCTCCTATATTCCACGTATTCTCGAGAATATCTGGGACATCATTAAATAGTGCTAACATTTCCTCTTTGTTTTTTAAATAATGCTGATCGGAATTCCATTCATTTTGCTCTAAATCTGATAGCTTCTCCCCGTTTTTGATTGCCTTTAAGCATTCAAAAGCAAAATGATCTTCTTGCTCGAGGTAAAATACATTATTTGTCGCTACCAGCTTCACCTCTTCTTCGATAGCCAATTGTCTTAGCTGTTCATTTAAAGTTTCCTCTAAGGAAAGGCCGTGTCTTTGAATAGATAAGAAGAATTGCCCTTGTTCAAATATGGACTTCCATTGTAATAATGTATTTCGTGCTGATTCCTTGTTACCATGAAGGATATTTTGTTCAATTTCCCCTTCCCTTCCAGGTGAAATTGCAATCAAGCCTTTCGCGTAATGCTTTAGCCATTTTACGGGAATTCCCAGTGGATTTTTGGTTTGAATCGCGCTAGTGATTTTTAATAAATTTTTAAATCCAAGGCCATTTCTTGCTAATAACACTAATGGATAGGCTTTTTCCGAGTCCCATTCACTTATTACATCTACTGTCAGTCCGATAATCGGTTTTATTCCTTGCTGCAGCGATTCTTTATAAAAGGAAGCTGCCCCATACATAACATTACGATCGGTTAGAGCAATGGAATGATAGCCCTGCTTTTTAGCATTACTTACTAGCTCTTTAATCGAAAGAGTACTAGATAAAAGACTATATGCACTAGAAACCTGAAGATGTACAAAAGACATAAATTCACCACTTTTCTTGTAAATTTTTTATTTCCCTTTTATAAGGAGAGTAATTTTTTACTATATTAGATAGAGAACTTTTTTTAAACTACCAATTCTATCGTCCCAATTAAACTTACTTATATTGTCTAGCAAAAAAACCTTTTTCCTTTCATTATAGATGTTCACAGCAAAAAAAGAAAATATGTTCTCTTTATAGAAAGCTTAAATAGCTAGATAAACTTTCCCCCCTTATATATAGGCGAAATGCCGCCTCTTCAAAATGATAAAATCCTATGAGATTTTTAGGAGGATTAGAAAAAATCCCCTCCTTTATTACCACTTTTTCTGCTGTGTCTTTTCTCACAGAATATATATAATAATCCCTTTAAATAAATCCCATCGATTACAGCATTAGGGCATTATAAAAGAATGGCTTTAAAATCATTCATAAATACAATAGATTGTCCATAATAATAAGAATAGAAGTTTTATAGATAATTGCTTTACAAATTTCCATCAAGTTAGTTTTTAAAACCATTATGAATACACCAAGAAACATTAAAATCTAAAAACAGAATTTTGAGCTCTCTGGAGATGCCTAAAATCCTTACTATTTTACTTTGTCCCATTTTCTGTAGAAGACAAAAACTACTAAAGATAGAGAGGTAAACGTATGAATCAACAACCATTTTTCCCCACCTTCATCGAAAGCTACTTTATCGCATTAGGTGTTATATTAGGAGGTGCACTATTAGGCGGTCTCGCTGCATTTCTAACAGGAAAACCACTGATTACAGAGATCATTCGCATTTCCGGAATAATAAAAATCTGGGCAATTGTCACTGCTATTGGTGGTACATTTGATGCGATTGATACCATTGAAAAAGGAATTTATGATGCGGGAACAAAAGACTTATTTAAGCAAATATTATTAATTGTATCTGCTTTCGGTGGTGCGCATACTGGCATTACGATTATTAAATGGATCACACAGGAGTATATTTAAATGAGAATTCCACCATATTATAAAAATCAGGCAGTGCAGCG